>JAIRTY010000848.1 GCA_031254715.1 Nocardiopsaceae bacterium
GGCACGACCAAGCGAAGCGCCCGCGAGGGAGCCAAATGACGGAGATCAGGGCGAGCACCGTGCTGCCGGCGCGGCGCGAGCCGGTGACCCTGCGCACCGCGGACGGGCTGGCACTGACCGGCGAGCTGGCGCGGCCGGCCGGGCGGGAGCCGGTGGCCACGCTGGTGTGCCTGCACCCGCTGCCCACCCACGGCGGGATGATGGACAGCCACCTGCTGCGCAAGGCGGCCAACCGGCTCCCCGCACTCGCCGACCTGGCCGTGTTCCGGTTCAACACCCGCGGCACGGCATCTGAGCAGGGGCGCAGCGAGGGGGAGTTCGGCGGCGGGGAAACCGAGCGGCAGGACGTGGCCGCCGCCGTCGCCTGGTGCGCCGCCGCGGGCCTGCCGGAGCTGTGGCTGGTGGGGTGGTCGTTCGGTTCCGAGCTCGCGCTGCGGTGGGGAAACCTGCCGGAGGTGACCGGCGCGATCCTGATCTCCCCGCCGCTGCGCCGGGCCACCGACGCCGATCTCGGTGCCTGGGCCGCCTCGGGCAAGCCGCTGCTGGCGCTGGTCCCCGAGCTCGACGACTACCTCCGGCCCGCCGAGGCCAGGGCCAGGTTCGGCAGGTGCCCCAGGCAGAGGTGGTCGCAGGCGAGCGGGCACGGCATCTATGGGTGGGGGAGCCGTACGTCCGTATCGTGCTTAATGAGATCACCCGCCGGGTGAATCCGGCCGCGTGGCCGCTGCCGACCGAATGGAAGGACCCATCGTGACGTTGTTCGACCTGACCGGCAAGAACGCGTTCATTACCGGCGCATCCCGGGGGATCGGGCGGGCCATCGCGGTGGCGCTGGCGGACGCCGGCGCGGCGGTGGCGCTGGTGGCCCGCAGCGGCGACGGGCTGGCCGAGACCGCCGCGCAGGCGACCGCGTCCGGTGCCAAGGCGATCGTCATCCAGGCCGACGTGACCAGCCAGGAAGAGGCGGCAGGCGCGGTCGGCGCCGCCATCGAGCAGCTGGGGCACGTGGACGTCGTGGTGAACAACGCGGGCGGGTCCAACTTCACCACCGACTTCCTCAGCCTGCGGCTGCCCGGCTGGGACAAGCTGATCAGGCTCAACCTCGACTCCGCCATGTACGTGTGCCACGCGATCGGCGGCCACCTCACCGGCCGCGGGCAGGGCTCGGTGATCAACGTGGCGTCCGTGGCCGGCGTGGTCGGGTCCCCGTTCCTCGCCCCGTACGGGGCCGCCAAGGCGGGCCTCATCTCGCTCACCAAGACGCTGGCGGTCGAGTGGGCCGCGCACGGCGTCCGGGTCAACGCGCTGTGCCCCGGCTGGACGGCGACCGACCTCAACCGCAACCTGTGGGGAGACGAGACCGCCGGGAAGGCGACGGTGGCCTCGGTGCCGATGCGGCGCTGGGGGCGCGCCGAGGAGATGGCGGGCCCGGCGGTGTTCCTCGCCAGCGACGCCTCCTCCTACCTGACCGGCCAGGCGCTCGTCGTCGACGGCGGCCAGACCGCCATCTGACGCTCAGCCGCCCGCTGACGCTCGGCGCTCAGCCGGCCCGGTCCAGATCGGCGGCGATCTCCGCGATGCGGTCGCGGATCCAGCGATGCGCCGGGTCGGCCGAGTGGCGCGGGTGCCACCACAGCATCTCGGTGATCGGCGGCAGGTCTAGCGGCGGTTCCAGGAAGCGGACGTCGGCGGTGCGGCGCAGGTGCGGCGCGGCCCGCTCCAGCACCAGGGTCACCAGGTCGGTGCCTTGCAGCAGGAACGGCGCCAGCAGGAACGTCTCGACCGTGAACTCGATCCGGCGCGGCACCCTGGCCTGGGCCAGATGCTGATCCACCAGCGCCACCGGCTGCCCCCGGCCCATCGAGTAGACGATGTGCCCGAGGCTCAGGTAGTCCGTCAGCGTCATCCGGTCGCCGACCGCGCTGGTGCCGCCCCACACGCAGCACAGCCAGCGGTCGGTGAACAGCCGCTGCGCGGGCAGCGCCACCTCCGGCATGATCTCCACGGGCTCGATGACCAGGTCGGCGTCGCCGTCGCGGAGCAGCCGGACGGCATCGGGGGACCGGGGCAGCACCCGGATGGTCACCCCGGGAGCGGTGGCCGCCAGGCGGCGCACCAGCGGGCCGATGAGCATGAGCAGGCTGTAGTCCGAGCAGCTGACGGCGAAGCTGGCCTGGTCCCTGGCCGGGTCGAAACCGGGCCGCTCGCCGAGGGCCTGCTGGATCAGCGCCAGCGCCTCACCGACCGGCTGGCGCAGTGACTCCGCTCGCGGTGTCGGCACGAGCGTCATCCCTTCGCGGACCAGCAACGGGTCGCGCAGTTGCCTGCGCAGCCTGGCCAGGGCGTTGCTCATGCCCGGCTGGCTCATCCCGACCCGGCTGGCCGCGCGGGTGACGCTGCGCTCCGCCAGCAGGGCGTCGAGCGCCACCAGCAGGTTCAGATCTACCCCGGACAGCTCCATCTCGCATCTATTACCAGCATCTATTGCAGTTGACAATGCTCTGCATTCATAACCTCCGATTGCTGAATGGTGAGCGACTGCCTAGCATCTGCGACAGCGTCCTGCCGCCGCTCCAGGAGTGCGCCCATGACCACGGGAAGCCAATCTGACCACGAGGTCCCGGTCCTCATCGTGGGCGGCAGCCTGGTGGGCCTGGCGACAGCGCTGTTCCTGCGCTGGCACGGGATCAGCTCGCTGACGGTCGAGCGGCACACCGGGACCGCGATCCAGCCCCGGGCCGGCCACTTCCACCTCCGCACGGTCGAGATTCTCCGTTCGGTCGGGCTGGAGGACACGGTCCGCCGCCGGTCAGCCGAGCAGTACCCGCCGGATGGCGGCATCAACAACGTCGAATCCCTGGCCGGCCGGGAGATCGCCAACTACTTCCCGAACCTCAACGCGGGAGTCGATGAGTTCAGCCCGGCGATCCGGTTGTTCATCAACCAGGATGCGCTCGAGCCGATCTTGCGGGAGCGGGCCGCTGAGCTCGGTGCCGAGCTGCGGTACCGCACCGAGTGCACCTCGCTGGCCCAGGATGCGGATGGCGTGACGGCGGGGCTGCGGGACCTGGCGACCGGGGCCGAGAGCACGGTCCGGGCCGGGTACGTGGTGGCGGCGGACGGGAACCGGAGCCCGGCCAGGGAACGGCTGGGCATCGGCATGCACGGCCATGGCCTGCTCTCGGAGAGCGTGACGATCTACTTCCAGGCCCTGGCTGACCTGGAGCCGCTGCTGCGGGACCGGAACCAGGGCGTCCACTACGTCACGAACCCGGTCATGCGCGGCTTCTTCCGGCTCGACCGGAGCGGCAACGCCGGCTTCCTGGTAGTCAACCTGATCGGCGACATCTCGCGGCCGGAGGTCGTCGCCGCCTATCCCGCGGCGCCGTGGGCCGACGTGGCCAGCCAGGTCACCCCGGAGCGCGCGGTCGAGCTGCTGCAGGCGGCGATCGGCGTTCCCGGCATCCCGGTGACCATCAAGGACATGGCCACCTGGCGGGCGATCGCCGACGGCGCCGACCGTTATCAGCAGGGGCGGGTGTTCCTGGCCGGGGACGCTGCGCACGTGGTGCCGCCGAACGGCGGCTTCGGCGGCAACACCGGCCTGCAGGACGCGCACAACCTGGCCTGGAAGCTGGCGCTGGTGCTGCGGGGCGAGGCCGGTCCCGCGCTGCTGGCGACCTATGACGGCGAACGGCGGCCGGTCGGGGATCTCACCGTCGAGCAGGCCTATGCCCGTTACGTGACCCGCGTCGCCCCCTACCTGGGCACCGGCAGCATGCAGCCCCTGGTTGACGACTTCTCGATGGAGCTCGGCTACCGGTACAACTCGGCCGCCATCGCGGCGGAGCCGGGCAGCGACGGCGCGCTGCACGAGCATCCCAGGGAGTCGAAGGGCCGTCCTGGCTCCCGGGCGCCGCACGTCTTCCTCAGCCGCGACGGCGCCCGGCTGTCCACCCTGGACCTCTTCGGCCGGGATTTCGTGCTGCTGGCCGGGGCAGCCGGCGGCGCCTGGCGGACGGCCGCGGTCACGGCGGCGGAGCGGCTGGGCGTGCCGCTCACGGCCTGCCAGGTGGGGGAGGACGGGCTCGCCGACCCGGCGGGCGCCTTCCCCGCCGCTTACGGGATCACCGGTGCGGGCGCGGTGCTGGTGCGCCCGGACGGCTTCGTCGGCTGGCGCGCCCCGGACTCCGCCGGGGCCGGCCCGGAAGCCGCAGAGCAGGCGTTGCGGACCCT
>JAIRTY010000002.1 GCA_031254715.1 Nocardiopsaceae bacterium
CTGCTGCCCGCCCGGCCGGGCGGGCAGCAGCCAGCCCTGCCTACCCGCAAGCCGCCCAGCCCGCCCAGCCCGCCGGGGAGGCCGCCCAGGCGGCTGCCGGCCCGGACGGAACGTCACTGCCTGGTGGCATGCTGGAAGCCATGAGCCCTCGCTCCACCAGTCCGGTCCTGGTCGGCCGCGACGGCGAGCTGGCCGCCCTGGAGTCGGCCCTTGACCGGGCCCGCGCGGGCGCGCCGGCCACGGTGCTGATCGGCGGCGAGGCCGGCATCGGCAAGTCGCGGCTGGTCGCCGAGTTCGCGGCGCGGGCTGGTGAGGCGGGCGCGCGGGTACTGTCCGGCGCGTGCCTGGACCTGGGCGCCGAAGGGCTGCCGTTCGCCCCGTTCGCGGCGATGCTCAGGGAGCTCACCCGTGACCTGGGCCCGGACCGGGTGGCGGCGCTGCTGCCCGGCCAGACGACCAGCGAGTTCGCCCGGCTGCTGCCCGAGTTCGGCGAGGCCGCCCCGGAGGCGGATCCCGGCGTGGCCAGGGCCCGGCTGTTCGAGCAGATGCTGACGCTGCTGGAACGGCTGGCCGAGACCGGCCCGGTGGCGCTGATCGTCGAGGACGCCCACTGGGCCGACCGCTCCACCCGTGACCTGCTGTCGTTCCTCATCGGCAGCCAGCAGGTGCTGGACGGGGCGCTGATCATCGTCAGTTACCGGTCGGACGAGCTGCACCGCACCCACCCCTTGCGGACGTGCCTCGCTGAGTTCGGCCGGCTGGGCTGGGTGGAGCGGATGGAACTGCCCCGGCTGGGGCGGCTGCAAGCGGACGAGCTGGTGGCGAGAATCACCGGCGCGGAGCCGGAGCCACGGCTGGCCGACGAGGTGTACCGGCGGGCCGAGGGCAACCCGCTGTTCGTCGAGGAGCTGCTGTGCTGCGACGGCTCCCTGAGCGCCGGGCTCCCCGAGTCGCTGCGGGACCTGCTGCTCGCGGCGGTGCAGCGGCTGCCGGAGGAAACGCAGGAGGTGCTGCGGGCAGCCAGCGCGGGCGGGCTGCGCGTCGGGCACGGCCTGCTGGCGGCGGTGACCGGGCTGGACGCCGATGACCTCGCGCGCGCCCTGCGGCCAGCGGTGGCCGTCAACGTGCTGCGCGCCGACGAGGGCGGGTACGCGTTCCGGCATGCGCTGATCCAGGAGGCCATCTACGACGACCTGCTGCCGGGCGAGCGCACCCGGCTGCACACCCGCTTCGCCCAGATGCTGGGGCCGGGCGCCGGGCTGGCCGAGCCGGGCCGGGGAATGATCGAGCTGGCGCACCACTGGTACTACGCGCACGACACCGCGGAGGCGCTGACCAGCGCCTGGCGGGCGGCTGCCGCGGCCGGGCATTCGCTCGCCCACGCCGAGCAGCTCACCCTGCTCGACCGGGTGCTGGAGCTGTGGGACAAGGTCCCGGACGCCGCGGAGCGCGCCGGCGCCAGCCACCTGACGGTGCTGGAGAAGGCCGCGACGGCCGCGCACGACGCCGACGAGCACGACCGGGGCGCCGCGCTCGCGTCGGCGGCCCTGAAGGAGATCGACCCGGCCGCCGAGCCGGTCCGGACGGCGCTGCTGCTGGAGCGGCGCGCCAGCCTGTGCAAGCACAGCGGCCGCGGGGACCCCGCCGCTGACCTGCGGGCAGCGCTGAAGCTCGTGCCGCCCGGACTTGCTGACGCCGCCCGGGCGCAGGTACTGGTGAGCGAGGCCAGGCACGCGGCGGAGCCGCACCTCGGGGGAATGCGGGCCGCGGCCGAGGAGGCACTGGCCCTCGCCAGGCGGGCCGGGGACGCCGGCACCGAGATCAGCGCGCTGTGCCAGCTCGGCATGGTGGAGTCGCGCGCCGGTGATGACGCGGCGGGGCTGGAACTGCTGGCCCTGGCGCGCGCGCTGGCGGTGCAGGAGGACGCCTACCGGCCGCTGTTGTATGTGGCCATCAACGAGTCGCACGTGCTGGAAGGCATGGGCGAGCATGAACGGGCCGCCCAGGTGGCCCGGGCCGGCATCGCCAGCGCGGGCGCGTTCGGCCTGGCCCGGACCACGGGCACGTTCCTGGCGATCAACGTGGCCGAGCCGCTGGTCTCGCTCGGCCGCTGGGACGAGGCCACCGAGGTGATCGAGCATGCCATGGCGCTGTCGCCGCCGCGGGTCAACCGCATCTCGCTGCGGGTGGTCGAGAGCAGCATCGCGCTGCTGCGGGGCGACGTGGCCGGCGCCCGTACGTCGGCCGCGGCCGCCAGCGCGGCGCTGGGCCGGAGCGGCTACTACGGCCCGCACGCGAACCAGTACAACCTGCCGGTGGCCCAGCTGGAGGCGGAACTGTGCCTAGCCGAGGGCAGGCCGGCCGAGGCGATGGATGTCATCGCGGCCGCCCTGGACCGGTACGACCTGCTGCCCGATCCCCGCTACGGCTGGCCGGTGCTCACGGCCGGGGCCAGGGCCTGCGCCGCCGGAGCGGCCGGGCCCGGCACCGGCCCTGGCCCGTTGCCGCGGCAGGCCGACGAGCTGCTGGCGCGGCTGCGCACGCTGGCCGGCAAACTGGAAGCCTTCGGCCCGGTGCAGCAGGCCTACCGGCTGACGTTCGCCGCCGAGGCGGCGGCCTTTCCCGAGGGCGCGGCCGGTAGCGGCCAGGCCCTGGCCGCGTGGGACGCCGCGGCCGCGGCCTGGGACCCGCTGCCCCAGCCCCATCAGGTCGCGGCGGCTTCGCTGCGCGGCGCTGAAGCGGCGATGGCAGCCGGTGACCGCGACGGCGCGGCCCGGCGCCTGCGCCGGGCCGCCGAGCTGGCGGACCAGCTGGGCGCGCGGCCGCTGGCCGGGGAGGCGGCGGCGCTGGCGCGCAGCGCCAGGCTCGCGCTCCGGGCCGGCCAGGCCGACGCCGGCCCGGCTCCGCACCCGCTGGGGCTCACCGCGCGCGAGTTCGAGGTGCTGCGGCTGGTCGCGGCCGGGCGGTCGAACCCGGAGATCGCGGCCGAGCTGTTCATCTCCGCCAAGACCGCCAGCGTCCACGTCTCGAACATCCTGGCCAAGCTGGGCGTGAGCAGCCGGGGCGAGGCGGCCGCCGCCGCCCACCGCCTCCACCTGTTCACACCGCTGGCCCGGTAAGGGGTTATCAGGCCGCCAGTCAGGGCCGGTCGATCTCGATGCGGCGGCTCACGGCCGCGGCGATCGAGTGGAGGTCGCCCTCATCGGAGCTGACGACCAGATCGCGGCGGCGCAGCGCTCCTTCGACGACACACGCGTCCACGACATCGGTGGTTGCGGCCCGGGTCGCGAGAGCGCCAGCGGACCGGGCCTGGCCGTCATCGAGCGGCTCGACAAAGCATCCGGCGAGGAGCCGCGCCAGCAGGGCCTGGCGGCCGGTCCCGCGCCAGGACTGGGCCACGACGGCTGCGGGTACCGTCGGTACTTCCCGGCGCACCAGCAGCGCTCGGTGACGGGCCCACATGCGGCGCTCTCCCTTGTCCGCAGCGATGAGCGCGCCGGTGTCGTAGGTGATGCCCATCAGGCACTCAGGGGGTGAGCTGAACCCGTGGTCTCGCCCCGGCGGACCGCCTGGTCGGCCCACTCGCCAGCGGTCGCTAGCTCCTCAGCGCTGAACGCGCCGTGGTCGCGCTCGAACTGACTGACCGAATCCAGGCCAGCCCGGATGGCGAATTCCTTCCGGGCCGTGCCGGCTAGCCACGCGCTGTAGCTCATGCCTGCCTGGGCGGCCGCAGCGGCTATCTCCGCATCCAGCTCAGGGGGCATGG
>JAIRTY010000118.1 GCA_031254715.1 Nocardiopsaceae bacterium
TCGTGCACGCTGGCCGTCTCGGTCAGCACGCCGTCCATGTCGAACAGGCAGCCGCGGATGCTGTCCGGAAGCCCCCCGGTCATTGGTAGTCAGGGGCGCCGGTGCCGCTGTGCGGTCCGGTTTCCCCATCCCCCTTTCAATCCGTACGTGCGGTTTTCCCGCATACGGCTTACCGATGATCTTCTTGGCATGGTTACGCTGCCTTCGGATAGCGGATGGTGCCCCGCAGGCGGTAAAGGCCGTGCCCGTTGAACCACTGTTCCGTCCACTGGTCAGCCTGACCGGCGCGCAGGTTCCGGCCCCGCTTCTTGACCATCAGGCTGCGGAGCCGCTGCACGACGTAATCGTCGGCCTGGCGGAACTTGTCGGCGGCGTTGCCGGTGCGGAAGTAGTTGCCCCAGCCGCGCAGCAGCGGGTTGATGTCCGCGATCACCTCGCGGATGTCTGCTCCAGCGCGGTTGCGGCCGGTACGGTCCCGGACTTTGGCCCGCAGCCGCTTCATCGCCTGCTGTGCGGGCCAGCGGTGCAGGTAATAGCGGACGATGCCGTACCGCTCGTGCAGCCGGCCCGACATGCGGGCGTGAAAATGGCAGCCGAGAAAGTCCAGTCCCTCCCGGCCCTGGCGCAGATCCACCACCTTCGTCTTATCCGGGTGCAGCCCCAGCCCCAGCGAGGCGAGGGTCTCGCCCACCGCTTCCAGGGCCGCCTGGGCCTGCGCCGCGCTGCGGCACAGCACCACGCCGTCATCGGCATAGCGCACCAGCTCCCCCACGCCACGCGTGGCAAGCTCGCGGTCCAAGACGTGCAGGTAGATGTTGGCCAGCAGCGGGGAAACCACCCCGCCCTGCGGGGTCCCGGCGACCGTCCGCCGGAACTGCCCGCCATCCATCACTCCTGCCTGCAGCCACAGGCGGACCAGCTTGAGCACCCTCCGGTCCGACACCCGCCTTGCCACCTCGGCCAGCAGCCGGTCATGGCTGATCTCGCCGAAGAAGTTGCGGATATCGAACTCCGCGACGAACTGGCAGCCCTCGATGAAGCCCACCCGAAGGCGCTCCATCGCCTGCGTCGCCGACCGGCGCGGCCGGAACCCGTACGAGCACGGCTCAAAATCCGCCTCGAAGATGGGCTCCAGCACCAGCCGGGCCGCCTGCTGAGCCACCCGGTCACGGACGGTGGGAATACCCAGCGGCCGCCTACCGCCTCGCGGCTTCGGGATGTCCACGCGCCTGGCAGGCGCGGGACGATAACGACCCTCGCGGAGGTCCCGCTGAAGCTCCCCGAGCATCCGGGCAGCCCCATAGGCCTCCACATACGCCAAGGTGATGCGATCCACCCCGGCAGCCCCGCGGTTTATCCGGACTCGTTCCCACGCCTCCCACAGGACGTCACCCCTGCAGGCACGGTCAAACAGGGCATGGAAACGCCGCCCCTCAGACTGCTTGGCCGCAGCCCATAGCCTGCCCTGAAGTCGTCGCACTTTCGCAGCAGACGGCGCACCGTCCACCGCTACGGCAGGCTCCGGCCCGCCGGGGTAATTGGGCCAGGCGGTCCCGGCCATGCCCTCGCGCTTACCCTCTCCGCAAGCATGATCAAAGCAAGGGCCCTTCCCTCCCGGCGCGTTCTGCTGCACGCCGATCACCGGTACTACGGCCCCCTCGGACTCCCGCTGCCCTCCAGGCGACTTCACCATCGGCTTATACGCCTGGTCTCTTGCCCGACGCCAGGCGCGAGCAGACGGGCCTCTCCTGTTCCAGACCAGACCGTGCACACGTGCCATCTCCCATACCCCGGGGAGACCCAGCGGGCCATAACCGGATCAAGACCCGCCAGACGTGGCCTTCGCCGTGACATGAGCGGCTCGGCTCTCCCGTTGTCCCTGTGACGAGGCTGCAGAGTTCGCATACCGCTACGGCCCGCGTGCTCGCTCCCTCCAAAGAGGCTTTTGACACCCCGCTCAGCCCGCCGCCTCTCAACGACGAACCGGGGCCTGCTACCGGGCGCTCCGGTCCCTACCCGGGCGGGACTTCCACCCGCAGGCCTGATCCAGCTTGCAGGACGCACCATGGCGGCCAGGATACGAGCTTGACCTAGAGCCCGCTCTAGCATGCAGGCTCGTGCTCAGCACCCGGGGGGACCGGGCGGCTGGAAGGGAACCCGGCATGAAATACCGCACGATCGGCACGGACCCGAAGACCCGCCGCGAGGTGAGCGTGCTCGCCCTGGGCACGATGCACTTTGGCACGGCCACCGACGAAGCGACCTCGTTCGCGATCCTCGACCGGTACGCAGCAGCCGGGGGCACCTTCATCGACACCTCCGGCAATTACGCGTTCTGGGCCGGCACCCAGGGCGGGGAGAGCGAGGAACTGCTGGGCCGGTGGCGGCGCAGCCGCGGGATCGGGGAGGAGATCGTGATCGCGACCAAGGTCGGTGCCCGGCCGCTGGCACCGGGTACCAGCTTCGTGGGCAACGCCGAGGGCCTGTCAGCCACAGTGATCCGCGAGTCCGCCGCGCGCAGCCGGGACCGGCTCGGTGTGCCCCGGCTAGACCTGCTCTACGCCCACATCGAGGACCCGAAGGTGCCGCTGGCCCAGACCGTGGAGGCTTTCGCCGCGCTGGTGGCCGAGGGCAGCGTGGGCCTGCTGGGCGTGAGCAACCACTGGGCCTGGCGGGTGGAACAAGCCCGCGCCCTGGCCGCCGCGGCCGGGCTGCCCGGCTACGAGGTGCTGCAATACCAGCACAGCTACCTGCGGCCGCGCACCGACCTGCCTGGCTCCCTGTCCCCCGACGGCAGGCAGGGCCTGCTGGGCGGCGACCTGCTCAGCTACCTGCGGGCGCACCGCCAGCTCACGATGGTCGGCTACTCACCACTGCTGAAAGGCGGCTACACCCGCCAGGACAAGCTGGCTGCGCCCGAGTTCGCCGAGTACGCCCACCCGGGCACGCCCGCCCGGCTGGCCGCGCTGCGGGAGGTCGCCAAGGACGCCGGTGCGACCGTCAACCAGGTGGTGCTGGCCTGGCTGATCGGCGGAGACATCCCGATCATCCCGCTGGCCGGGGCCTCCACGGTGACCCAGCTAGACGAAAGCCTGGCCGCAGTGGACCTGGAACTGACCGCCGAGCAGCGCACGATGCTGGACGCGGCCTGGTGACCCCTGGGTCAGCTGAGCTGGCGGAGCAGGGTGGCCAGGTCCGAGCAGATCCATTCTTCGGCGATGAGCCCGCCGGCGACGCGGTAGAACTCGTGGCTGACGTACTCAATGGCGCGGCCGGTCGCGGGCATACCCAGGAACTCGCCGGAGTGGGTACCGCGCAGCCGCAGCCGGACGGCGACCTTGTCACCGGCGGCGAAGATGTCCTCGATGTGCGCCTGCAGGTCGGGAAAGGCGTGCTTCATCATCTCGAAGCCCTGCCGCCACGCCTCCCGCCCTTGGCTGGGCTCGGGCAGTTCAGCCAGGTTCATGATGAGGTCAGGGGCGGCAAGTGCCATGCACTCGTCGGCGTTGCCGGCGTTGAACGCCTCATATCCGGCGCGTACCAGCTCAACGTTCGCGGCGGGTGAGGTGATCTCCGAAGTCATGACGTGGTCTCCCGTTCATCTTCCCGGTGTCCTGGCATGCGGGCGCACGACATCAGCTCGACGGCGCGGCGGATCGCGGCGGCCTGGGCCGGGGCGAAGCCCGCGTAGAAAGCCGCGGCGAAGCCCCCGTCCGCTTCCTTACTGTCGTTGCGGCCCAGCAGGATCGCCTGCCTGATCGCCTGCCGGGCGGGCTCCGGGATGGCCGCCACGACGGCCTGGGCCGCCGCCTCGATCTGGGCATCATTGGCAGCCGAATCGGCCAGCTCGTCGAGACGCTCGTAGACCGCGTAGGCCCTGTCGACGGCCCTGGGGTCGGATCCCAGCGCCCCGGTGAGCACGTCGAGCCAGCTGCCGCCGTGGGCTGCGGACGCGGTCTCCAGCATGGCCATCAGGTCACGATCCTGCGCGGCCATCGCCGGCTCCGGCCCGGGCCGCCCGGCGGCGGCCTCGGCCATGCGGCCGAAGAGCCCGGCCAGCCCGGGAGAGACCGGCGCCTGCTCGGCGGGCATGCCGCCCGCCTCGGCTTGCCGTAGCAGCTGGGCCAGCCGGGCCCGGCGCCTGCGGATGTCCGCCTCCTGGCCTGCCAGGTCGGCGTCGAGTTCGCGGACAATCTCAGCGAGCTCCCGGCCGGCGTCGCCCGCCAGTACATCGCCCACCTCGTCCAGGCTCAGGCCAAGCTCGGTGAGACGCCGGACACGGGCCAGCTCGACAGCGTCCCGCAGCGAGTAGTCGCGGTAGCCATTCGCGCGCCGCGCCGGCTCAGACAGCAGGCCCGCGTGGTGGTAATGCCGGATGGCCCGGGTGCTGATGCCGACCAGGCCGGCGAGTTCTCCGATCCGCATGACACCAGGAGACACCTTGACGCCGCGACAAGGTCAAACCTTGCCCGGCCAGGGCTCGGTGGTGGCCCCAGGGCCGGCGGGTCAGAAGATCATCAAGATCGGGATGTCTAGGCTGTGAAGGTGTCCGTCAGGCCTAGTCAGGTTTTCGCTTTCTCCGGTGTCCTGAACCGCCCCCCAGGTGAGAAGCCCGACCCGGCGCTTCTTGAGTACGCAGTGAGCCTCGCCGCTGACGGCGGGCCGAAACGGGTCTGCTTCATTCCCACCGCTACCGGTGATTCTCCGTCTGCCGTCGAAGCGGTAAGCGGGGTATTCGCCGGCCGTGAGGACGTCGCCTTCAGTGTGCTCACGCTGTTCACCCAGCCCAGTGTTCCCGACGTCGAGGCGCATCTGCTGGCCCAGGACGTCCTGCTGGTCGGGGGCGGCAGCGTGGTGAATCTCATGGCGGTATGGCGGGCGCATGGCCTGGCCCCCGTCATGCGGGAATGCTGGGAGGCGGGAGTGGTCCTCGCCGGGTGGAGCGCCGGCAGCCTGTGCTGGCACACCGGTGGCCCGACCGACTCATTCGGCGACTCCCTGGCCGTGTTCACCGACGGCCTGGGTCTGCTGCCCTACAGCAACGGCGTTCATGACTCGCTCGGCGACCAGCCCCGCCGCCGCGTCTACCGCGAGTACGTGGCCAGCGGTCAGCTCCCGGCGGGGTACGCCACCGAGGACGGCGTGGGCCTGCATTACGTCGGCACCGAACTGCATGAAGCCGTCGCCATGGTGGACGGCGCCCAGGCCTGGCGGGTGGAACCGTCTCCCGGCGGCGGCTACCGCGACGAGCCGATCAGCCCGCGCAGGCTCTGACTACCGGCCGGGGGGTAGACCCCGAATGCCACCTCGGCAGCGCGAGCACCGCCTGCCACGGCGTCAGGTCGGTCTCGGCGGAGTCCCCGGTCAGGCCGAGCACGCTGGCCACCGGCCAGTTGTCGGCGGGCGGGTGCCCCAGCCAGTCCAGGCCCGCCATGCTCGCTCCAAGCATCATTGACGGCAAATGGCCGTTAACCCGGCAGGATACCCTGGGCGGGCGGAGCCCG
>JAIRTY010000132.1 GCA_031254715.1 Nocardiopsaceae bacterium
CTGCTGCATGAGCTGAACCAGGTAGCGGCGGTGGACCTGCATCACCTCGTGCACGTCGGTGCCCGGCACCCGCAGTGCTACCAGGACCTTCATCACCAGCTCGTCCCGGGGCGGCGAGCTGAGGTCCGGCGGCGTACGCAGCCACCCGGCGAGCTCGTCCCCGCCGGCGGCGGTGATCCGGTAGCCCCGCTGCGGGCCTTCCTCGTCGTCTGATTCGACCAGCCCGTCGCGTTCGAGCCGCTGCAGGGTGGTGTACACCTGGCCGACGTTCAGCGGCCAGACCTCGCCGGTCCTGGCCTCGAACTCTTCGCGGAGCTGCAGGCCGTACTTGGGTCCCTCGCTGAGCAGCGCCAGCAGCGCGTGCCGGACGCTCATGACGTCGCGCCGATCGGTATCATGCCACGAATAATACTGAGTATATTGGCTCCTGTCGACCACAGTTCCTCATGATCGTGGGGGATCGGTAGGGCGGGAAGCCGCCCGATTCACTGTGATCATGGAAGGCGATTCAGCAACGGACGGACCTGGTGACGAACTTGCTGCGATAGCGCACGCCGTTATGCCAGATCTGATAGCTGACGTGGTACTTGCCCAGGTTCGATGCCGTGGGGCGCAAGTACAGCCAGGACGAGGTCGGCGCATGGCCGGATTTGTGCAGGACCTGGACCCAGTCTTGGTTGTAGACGTTCACCACGTAGGGCCGGTTGGCCCACGAAGCGCCTGGCTGAGCCCAGGCGCCGACCGTGAACCGCTGGCCGTGGCAGACCTGGGCGGCAGGCCTGTTGATCAGCGTGCCGGCCGTCGGTGCGCGCGTGCCGCGCGAGGCGGTGCGCGGGGAGTCGGTTCGCGGGGAGGCGGTGCCGGCCGAGGCCGCCGCGGCCGAGGTGAGCCCGGCGATAGTAAAGGCCGCCGTCAGGACAGCGGCAAGCCGCGCGATGCGGTGGGGCATTGCGGTTCCCTTGCAGGCAGGATCTGTTATTGCGTTGATTGGCCGACGGATGAGATCAGCGTCGGCCCGGCAGTAGCTGGATCAGCTGGTGCCGGCCACGGAGCCGGAACAGCGCTCGCCCACGGGGTCAAGGCCGTAGAGCGCCCAGGCGTTCCAGGAGCCGGATGAAAAGGTACCGGCGGACCGGGCCGCCCGGTCAGAGGCAATCGTCCCGGCTCGATGGGCCCAAAGTAACTGCGCAGGTCAGCCGGGGCCAGCGTCGATCACGGCCCGGACCAGCGCCTCCGTGGGCTCCAGGCCGAAGAACGTGACCGCCCAGGTCAGGCCGGCCCGCTCCCACGGCCCGAGGTCGGTGTCCGGGGGAAGCTCGGTGATCAGGTCGAACGGTCCGCCGTCGGGGCGGGCCTGGCGGACCTCGGCGGCCAGCCCGGCCAGCTCGCCGGGGCCGGGCAGGCCGATGGCGAAAAGGCCGTCATAGCGCAGCGCCCGGCGCACCGGCCGCCGGTTGGGCCACTCGCCCGCTATCCACACCGGGGGCCTGGGCTGCTGCACCGGGAGCGGCTCGAACTCCCCGGACCAGTACCCGGTGAGGCTGTCGAGCCCCTGATCGAGCAGGCGGGCACGCTCGCGCGGGTCGGATACCTCCCCGAACGGCTCCAGCTCGTTGTTCCGCGCGCTGCCGAGCCCTGCGCCGAAAATGAGCCGCCCGGAGCTGAGCAGGTCCAGCGTGGCCGTCTCCCGTGCCACCTTGTGCACCCGGCGCCGGGAGAGCGGGGTGACCAGCGCGCCGATCCGCACCCGGGACGTGGCGCAGGCCACCGCGGCCAGGGCCACCCACGGATCGGCCACGGCCCGCACCGGCGCGCGGTAAGCGATGTGATCCCAGACGAAAAAGCCGTCCCAGCCCCGCTCCTCGGCCCGGGCAGCCAGCCGGGCCGCCACCCGCGGGTCAGCCAGTTCACCGAACAGCCCGACATCGATCCCGCGCTTCACGACGGCGTTCCTAACGTGTCCAGGTCGATCCGGATGGTGAGCATGTCGCCGCCGTCGGCCAGCCTGCGCAGGAGGATGCCGTCGAGCCGGTAGAGCGGGCGGCCCCGGCCGAGCAGGCGGTGGCGGGCGTGCGCGTCGTCGCCGGGCACCGGGTGAGCGGTGCCGGTGCGGGACCGGGTGCGGAGCCCGTCGCGCAGCCTGGCCGGGCGCGCGATGACCCGGACCCGGGGGTTGGCCCGGATGTTGTGCACGTAGCTCCCCTTCTCACCGCGGGCGGAGATCAGCCAGAACGCGTCGCCGTCGAGCCCGCTGGCGACCGGCACCAGTCGCTTGCGCCCCGTCTTGCGGCCGGTGGTTTCCAGCACGGCGTAGGTCGGCGGTCCGAGTCCGTGCGTGATCAGGGCGATCATCACCGGGTTGACCACGCGGTTGTTGAACGCCCGCTCGCGGGCCGACATGCCCATCGCCTGCTCCAGTGGTTAGCCTGCGACTGGTGAGCTTGCGACGCCACTATAGGGCGGGCTCGCGCAGGCGCCGATGCTTGCCCGGTACATACTGCCGGTGAAGGGGAGGTCATGACGACATCGATCCTGGTTACGGGCGGTACCGGTACGCTCGGGCGGCCCGTGGCGCAGCGGCTGCGTGACGCCGGCGCCAGCGTCACCGTCCTCAGCCGCCATCGCAGGGATACCGCCGACGGCGTCCAGTACACCGCCGGTGACCTCAGCACCGGTGAGGGCATCGAGGCCGCCACGCGAGGGGCCGAGGTCATCGTGCACTGCGCAGGCAGCAGCAAGGGAGACGAGGAGAAAACCCGCACGCTGGTCAGCGCGGCCAGGGACGCGCGGCACATCGTGCTCGTCTCCGTCGTCGGCGCGGACCGGGTCCCGCAGGTCAGCGCCATCGACAAGACATTGTTCGGCTACTTCGGCATGAAGCTCGCCACCGAGCGGGTCGTCGAGCAGTCCGGCATCGGCTGGACCACGCTGCGCGCATCCCAGTTCCTCGGCCTGATCTGGACGGTCGCCAGGGCGCTGGCGAAATTCCCGGTGGTCCCGGTCCCGGCCGGCCGGTTCCAGCCGGTCGAGGTCACCGAGGTCGCTGAGCGGATGGCCGAGCTGGCACTCGGCGAGCCGTCCGGACTGGTCCCCGACATGGCGGGCCCCACAATCTACCCGGCGGCCGAGCTGATCAGCAGCTATCTCAGCGCGGTCGGCAAGCGGCGGCCGCTGCTCCCGGTGCCTCTTCCAGGCCAGGCCGCCAGGGCGGTCCGGGCGGGGGCGGTGGTGGCCCCCGATCGCGCCGTCGGCAAGCGGACGTGGGAGGAATTCCTGGCCGCCCGGGTCTAGCCGGCACCCGGGCTTACGGCTCGTGCAACGGAGCGATCCAGCGCTCGCTCCCGCTCAGCCCGTCCGGGTGGTCACGAAGCACCCTCTCGATCGCGGCAGTGACAGCAGCGATGGCGTTGCGGGTCCGGGTACGCGTTGACGGCAGCAGAATCAGGCCGGCGTGCACCCGGCCTTGCGCCAGCCACTCAGCTGCGAGCGGGCGGAAATCCTTGACGTTGTTCGTGACCACGGCCCGGCCTTCACTGCAGGCGACTTGGAGGATGGCCCGGTCGCTGAGCCCCACCAGGTCCTCGCGGTCGGCAACGGCGTCTACGTCGGAGCCGGCCTTGCGCAGCAGCGCGGCGATCTGCGGTGACAAGTGCTCGTCCAGGATGGCTCTCACGAGCGCAGAGCCTGCTCACCAGCTGCGGCGGCCGTCCGCCCGCGTTCGTACTCGGTCTCGTTGAGCTCGATTTCCCTGTCGATCTCGTCCCGGTACTCGCCGTAGTAGGCCACGGCCGCTTCTACCAGCCCGGACGGGATCTGCAAGTACTCGGCGGCCTCGGTCATGGACCCGTTGTTGTCGCGGACCGTGGCGATGACCTCCCAGACGTCCAGCCCGCGGCCGAGCAAGCTAGCGCGACGGCCGCTCGGGCCGTTCAGGAACTGGATGAGCGGGTGCGCATCGTGGCGCAGCCCCTCCTCGACGTAGCGCTGCGCCAAGGTGCGCTCCTGGATGCCCGCCCGGCGCGCCCACTCTGATAGCCGCTGCCGGATGCCAGGTGCGAGCCGCAAGGTGTAGTGATCGGCCATGTTGCTGATGGTACCACGCAGTATCACATCGTGGCACAAGCCTCGCCAGCTGGAAGGGGGCGGGTTCCGGCGAGCCGCCGCACTGTCGTGCCGAGTGGCTGGCCAGAAGATTCCCCTCGTTCGCGGGAAAGAAATTGACAGACCGACTGTCGGTCTATAAGAGTAGACCGTCAGTCGGTCTTTCGGCTAAGGCTACCTCTACCAGCGGAGTCCACGATGATGTTCCTTGACTGCCCGGCCTATCTCGACCAGGTAGGCGGCCCGCGGTGCGGGCTTCCCGCCGAGGTCCGGTGCCGCTTCACCATGCGCTCAAGCGACGGGCCGCTCGAATGCGCCATGATCCGGTGCCCGGCGGGGCACTGGTCCAACGGGCCCATCGAATCCCTCACCTGGGAACGCGCAGGAAAGCACGAACCGGACCCGGCCCAGGCTGCCGCGGGCTCCCGGCGTCCCAGCCGCCCAGGCAATCGTGGTGGCCCGGCCGGCATGAGCGAAGCCGCCGGTCATGACCGCGGCGGACGGCGGGCAACTCGCCGCCGCCCGAGCCCGGTCCCCGCCTATTACCTGGGGCGTCCTGCCAGCGAATGGGTCGCCGCCCTGAGCCCGCGGCGCCCGGCGCGCGCGTCCGCTCCCCTGGTGGCAGCCGTCACCGGTCGCTAGCAAGCGGCCGCGCCTCCGCGAAGGCCCCGGCCGGCGTCAGCCAGTAATGCTGCCCGCCGTCAGGACGAAACGGGCAGCAGACGCCGGCCATTGGGAAACTTCGTTCCGGCCGGCCTGGATCCAAGCTGTTGTTGCCGATGCTGGGCTCTAGTTTCCTTCCGGAGCGGGGGGTAGGTCACTGGTATGAATCTGCCCGCCAGCCAGCAGCGGATCCTCCACGACGTGGAACACAGGCTGCGGGCCGATGAACCAGGCCTGGAACTCGCGTTCGCGGCCTTCGCCAGGGCCACCCCGGCCGGGAAGGTCCCCGCGGCTGAGCAACTGGATTCCTGGCGGGCGCGCGCAGCCAGGCAGGTCGGGCGGGCGCGGCTGATCCACTGGCCGGCGCTGGCCAGCGTTACCGGCCTGATCGTCGCCGGTGTACTGATCGGCCTGGTGATCGGGCTGCCGATGGTGTCCGCTGCGCATCAGGCCAGGTGCTGGCACCCGCTGGCCAATGCGCCGATAGCTGGCCGGTGCCAGCAACCGGTCCCCGGCCATCAGCCGGGCCGTTCCGGCAGCGGAGATTACCGGCCAGTGCAGTCGTTCCCAGGGCATCGGCAACTGCCCTGACCCGCGCCCGGGCCGCGTCGCCTTTCCGCCATCTCAGGCCGGTGCCTGGCAGGCTGCCCGGCAAGCGGGCTGGCGAGCGGGTGAGTGGTTGCGGAAGCCAGGGTTGCTGGGCAGGTTTGGGTTGTCAGGCCTGTGCGGCACTGCTGGCCGGGGCCGCGCATCGGCACACGCAGTTGAGACCCGGAAGAAGGTCCGGCCCGTGGCAATCGACTTCACGCTCACTGACAACCAACGGGACCTGCAGAAAGCTGCCAAGGACTTCGCCGACGGGGTGCTTGGGCCGATCGCCGCCAGGATCGACCGGGCCGCAGACGGATGGGAATCCTTCCTGGCCGGCCGCGAAGCATACCGGGAGATGGCGCACGCCGGCTTCACCAAGTCGTTCATCCCCATCGAGCACGGCGGGGTCGGTTTCTCCATGCTCGACCTCGCGCTCGCCGCCGAAGAACTGACCCGGGTGGACGTCAGCGTGCCCACGACCTTGCTGGCGTCCGGGCTGGGCTTGCAGCCGGTGATCCAGTACGGCACACCCGAGCAGAAGGAACGCCTCCTGCGGCCATTCGCCGACGACACCGAGGGCGACCTGCTGGCCTCCTACGCATTCACCGACGTGGCCGGCGGTGCCAACTTCGATTCCCCTGATCCCGCCGGCGGGATCCAGACCCTGGCCCGTCGCGACGGCGACGATTGGGTGATCACCGGCCAGAAGCACTACACCACCAACGGCACCGGCTGGGACAAGCAGGGTTGCCACCTCTACACCGTCGTCTGCCGCACCGATCCGGCTGCAGGCGCCGGTGACGCGCTCGCCGTCATCGCCGTGCCGGGCACCGCAGCAGGTATCACCGTTGCCGACGTGTACGACAAGATCGGGCACCGGGGGGTGGTGACCCCGCGAGTCGACTTTGACGAGGTCCGGGTGCCCGCCGCAAACGTGATCGGCCAGCCAGGAAAGTCCGGGAAGCAGGTCGTGGCGGGCGCGTTCAGCTGGACCGCAGCTCTGATCGGAGCCGCCTGCGTGGGCACCATGCGGGCAGCGTTCGAATACGCGCTGGACTTCAGCCGGACCGAGAAGCGGCTCGGCACCGTGCCCGTCATCGAGCACCAGAACGTCGGCTTCATGCTCGCCGACATCAAGATGCGCATCGAAGCCTGCCGCTATCTCACCTGGAAGGCCTGTCACGACTTCGAGCGCACCGCCGGGCGCGCCCAGGAGCTGGCGATCATGACGAAGGTCTACTGTTCCGAGGCCGCCGTCTCCACGATCTACGACTGCATGCGGGTTGTCGGCATCGCCAGCTACACGAAAGACCTCGCCCCGCTGGAACGGATCATGCGCGATGCCATGGTCTTCCCGCTCTACGACGGCGGCAACCAGGGCGTGCGCCGCCGTCAGTTGCACGACCTGATCCGCCAGCCCGGCTATGACCCGATGCTCGCCGCGCGCGGGGACATTCCGCCAGCGGAGTGAAGGTGATACGGCCCCCGCGCCGGACGGCACGGCCCAGCGCTGTCACGCTGGCAGCGTAATCTCGCCGGTGGCCCTTGACGTCAGGACAGCCTGACGTCAAGGGTTAGGGCCATGACGACACCGGCCAGCCTCGAACGCCAGCACACCCTCGCCACCGCTGTCGCCCGTTATGACGAATTGCGCATGCGAGACCTCCTCGCGCCGGGCGGTGACGACCTGTCGGCAGGCGAGCAGCCTGAGCCCGGGCCACTATCAGGGCCAGAGACCCTGGAACTGCTCGCTCTCAGCGAGGTGATCGCCCGGAAGGCCGGCTACGGGCGCCAGCTCACGGTGCGGTCCGCCCGCGCAGCGGGTGCCTCGTGGACACAAATCGGCGCTGCCCTGGGCACTACCAAGCAATCCGCCTGGGAGGCCCACAGCCGTTGGATCGACCAGCAGGCCAGCCAGCGCAGTGCATACGGGCACCAGAGCATGGATAGCCAGCAGGCTGCAGCCGCCCGCGCGCTGGCGGGCAACCCAGACAACGAGGAACCGGCCTAGGCGGCAGCCCCCCGCACCCGGCCGGAGACGCGCACGGGCGGGCGAGCGAAATCGTCAGAGGTGCCTGGTTTGCTTGCTGTCGGCCGGACAGGACGGAGATGGAATGACGACGAGGTGGACGCTGACCGTCGATTGCGCGCAGCCTGCTGTCCTGGCCGCGTTCTGGCGTCTGGCGCTGGGATACGCCGAGGCCCCGCCGCCTGAGGGCTTCGGGAGCTGGCAGGAGTGGCTGACACACTTCAAGATCCCTGAGGACGAATGGGACGATGCCGCCTATCTCTTGGACCCGGACGGGGTGCTGCCCGGCATCTCCTTCCTGAAGGTGCCAGAACCCAAGGTGGTGAAGAACCGCATCCATCTGGACGTGCAGGTCGGCGGCGGCCGGCAGGAGCCGTGGGAGGTTCGCTGGCCTCGGGTGACCGCAGCGGTCACCCGGCTGACTGACGCGGGTGCGACGGTGATCCGGGTGGATGAGCAGGACGGGCAGCCCGACCATGTGGTGATGGCCGATCCCGAAGGGAACGAATTCGACGTGCTCTGAGCCATTGGGCCATGGGCAGCTTCGGTTGGCCCTGGGCAGGTGAGTTCTGCCGCTCGTCGGCTCCTGGTCGGGCCCCGGTGGTGCCAGCTGAGCAGGATCACGGTGGCGGCGATCGGGG
>JAIRTY010000444.1 GCA_031254715.1 Nocardiopsaceae bacterium
CTGGTACCTGGTGCGGCCCGCGCCGCGGCGGCGGCACCGTCCGGGCCAGCCCGGCCGCGGCCACGGCCGGCCTCGCCGCAGCCGCCGGAACCGGCCTGGCATCGTCAGCAGCGGGTGCCGCGCCGGCGGGGCCGCCGGGGCCGGCGGGCGCTGCCCGCAGCAGTGGCGAGCGGGCCAGCAAGCCGACTCCCGCTATCGCCAGCCCCACGCCGGCCAGGCTGAAGGCGAGCCTGCCAGCCCCCAGCGGAACGTGCTCGCCGAAGCCCCCGACCCCCAGCGCGTAGCTGAGTAGCGGGTCGGTGATGGTCAGTGCGGCCATCGTGGCCGGCAGCGTGCCGGCCGTGAACGCGGCCTGCTGCAGCACCAGGCCGGTGGCCGACACCGCGATCAGCGCGTACGACGGCCAGTAGGCCGCGGTCTCCGCCACCCCGCGGGTTGCCAGGCTGTCGGTCACCAGCTTCGTGAAGGCCGCGCCGAGTGCGAACATCACGCCGGCCGCGACGGCCAGCGGCACCGCCCGTCCGCGCGCCAGCCGGGCACGCGCCGCCAGCGCCAGCCCGCCAGCGGCCGCCACCGCCAGCGCGACCATCACCATGAGCCGGGGCTGGTGGACGGCGGGCACGGCCGCCTCCCGGCGGCCAGACAGCACCAGCGCCAGCCCCGCGCACGTGGCCAGCCCTCCGGCCCAGTCGCTCCAGCGCAGCCGGTTCCAGCTGCCTGCCGCCGCCAGCGGCAGGCTGAACAGGAGCGTGGTCACCAGCACTGGCTGGACCACCGACAGCGAGCCGACGTGGACGGCGCGGGCCTGGGCGGCGAACCCGAGCCCGTCGGCAACCCAGCCGCTGATCCACAGCGGGTTGTGCAGCAACAGTCCCGCCAGCTGGAGGCCTCGCCGCACCCGGTGGCCGGCCCGCCGCGCCCAGCCCAGCCGCTGCCGCGCCGAGTCACCGGCAGCCCCCCGCCCCGTGGCCGGCGGCCCGATCACCCGGGACGCCGCCCGCTGCTCGGCCGCTCCGGCCAGCGCGAACAACAGCGCAGCCAGCAGCGCTAGCGGGATCACCATCGCGCTTGCCCCCTATCAGCCCGCCCTCGCGCGCCCCGGGAATGCCAGCGCGCCCGTCACCCCGGCCCCGACAACAGGCAGCAGGACCCGGACATTCCTGGTAGACGGGTGAACAGCCGGAGAATCATCGGCACCGTCACCCAGCGGCAGGCCCCGCCGCCGCGGCCGGAGCGCGATCTGCCGGGCGACCGGAGCCGTCACGGCCGGCTCCCACGGTGCGTGGCAGGGGCGGGCCCCGGCGCCCGCTGCGCCGCCAGCTGTCCTGTCACTCACTTTGCGCTAACGAATGGCTCGCGCATTGTGGGCAGGTGATAAGAATTCCGCAGGCATGGCGGGCGCATGACATTTCTTTCATTTATTTCCCGCTGCACTCTTCCCGGTGCGGCATCCTCGATGTAGTTTCCTTGGCAATAGCCCGCTGTCAGCATTTGACGCGGATTGGTTAGGCGACCGTTCCTGGTGGTGATGCCTGTCGCAATTCAGCGACCTGACCGAAATGGCGCTACGGGCCTGTGCCGCTTTCCCCCTCTGAGCCCTGGCGCCCGCGCTGACCGCATCCCTCACGTGAGGACATTCCCGCAGACGGCGAGATGCCGTTGCCGCAGCCGTCCTGCCGCCGCAAGGCGTCTGGCGTCATAGCGAACCTGGCTGCAAGCCAGCGAGCAGGCGCCGCGTCGGTCTAGTCACTGCCGCCGTAACCATGGAGGTGTCTTGCCCGTGGTCCCCGCCATCGCTTCTGCGCTGCGCTCCTTATCTCCCCCCATCCGTGACCGCGCGGCCGCGCGGAACCGGAACCGGCGCCGGGCCGCCGCCCGGAGAGCGCGCCGGGTCCTGGGAGGAGGTGCACCGTGTCCTACGCCGTACGCCGGGTGATTTTCGGCGCCGTGGTGGCCGGGGGCCTCGTCCTGGCCGCTGCGGCGCCAGCGGCCGCGCACACCGCTCTGGAGGCGAGCAGCCCGAAGGATGGTAGCCGGATCGGCGCGGCGCCCAGCGAGGTGCTGCTGCGCTTCACCGAGGCGCCCCTCACCACCGGTGCCCACGTGATCGTGGCGGGCCCGGACGCCCACTTCTACCAGTCGGGGCCGCCGCAGATATCCGGGGCCAGGCTGACCCAGCCGCTGAAGCCACTCGGCCCGCCCGGCACCTACCGGGTCGAGTTCCGCGTCGTCGCGGACGACGGGCACCCGGACGTGGGCGAGATGCGGTTCACGCTCACCAAACCCGGGCCGGCCGCCGGGGGCGCCAGCCAGGTACGGCCCGCTCCGTTCTCGCAGGTGTCGGCGGACACCGTCAACGACGCGCCCGCCTGGGCGCCGTGGCTCGAGCTCGCGGCCGTGGTGATCCTCGCGTCCGGTGCTGTCCTGTTCGGCAGGAGGATGACCCGTGGCCTCAGCTAGCACCGATTCCCCGGCCCGTTCCCCGGCCCGCCTGAAGCGGATCACCGTCGCTCGTGCCGCGGGCCGGCCGCGGGTCTGGGCGTACGCCGCGGCCACGGCCATCGCGGGCGTCGCCGTGCTGATCTTTGGCATGTGGTTCGGCGGCAACCTCGTCCAGCGCCAGGTCGACGGGCTGTTGGTCGGCGGCCAGGGCAACGTCACCACCTGGGGCCTGATGGCGTCCAAGTTCGGGCTGGACGTGGCGTCGGTCGGGGTCATCGGCATGCTGGCGGGCTGCCTGCTGCTGCCGGTGACCGGCGGCGGCCTGGGCGACCCGGCGCGGCGCTGCCTGCGGACCGCGGGCTGGCTGGCGCTGGCCTGGGGCGTCGCGAACGCGGCGCTGCTGATGTTCAGCTGGTCAGACGTGGTCGCGCAACCGGTGACCACGCTGCCGGTCGCCAGGCTCTTCACCGACGCCCCCGCGGCATTCCCCAGCGCGCGCGCTTACCTCTCCAGCACCGCCCTGGCGCTGGTGATCTCGGCGGCGGTCGCCATCACCAGGACCCGGCGCGGCGCGCTGATCGTGCTGCCGCTGGCCCTGTACAACCTCACGCCGATGGCCTTGCAGGGTCACGCCGCGCACGGCACCGTGCTGAAGTTCAGCCTGGCCATCCACGTCATCGTCGTATCGCTGTGGGTGGGCGGGCTGGCCGCGCTGCTGATCCATGCGCGCGGGGAGCCGGCCGCGCTGGCGGTCGCCGTACCGCGCTTCAGCACGCTCGCGCTGGCCTGCTATGCCGCGGTCGCGGCCACCGGCCTGATTGCCGCGTGGGAGTTGCTGGGACAGGTGTCCCTGGCGTGGACGACCCGGTACGGGGTGCTGGTGATCCTCAAGGCCACGGCGCTGATCACGCTCGGGATCCTCGGCTGGTGGCACCGCCGGCACACGGTACGCCGGGTCCGCGCCGCCGACGGGCCACTCGCCCGCAGCGCGTTCATCCGGCTCGCCGCGGCTGAGGTCATCGTGATGGTCGCCGCCATCGCGCTCGCCGTGGCACTCTCGCGCACCGCCTCACCGGACACGATCCTGCTGCACAGCGGGCGATAGGAGGTGATTGCTCCGGCCGATTCCCCCTCGGGACCACCCCGTTGATGGCAGGTCAGGAATCTTCGCACTCGATCCAAACCGTCAAGCCCCGACAGGAGGTTCGGGATCAATCATGGTCACTCGAAGGCAAGTACTCAAAGGCGGGATCGTCGTTGGCGCCGCCGCGGCAGTCGGAGGCCCATACCTGTTGCGGAGCAGCAGGGCCGTGGCAGCCGCCATCGACCCCGGCTCGATACCGAAGTACGTGACCCCGCTGTTCATCATGCCGGCCATGCCGCCATCGCGGGTCCTCTCCGACCGCATCGAATACCAGGTGGCGGAGCGCCGGATCGCGCAGCAGGTGCTGCCCGCAGGCATGCCGAAGACCCTCGTCAACGGATACGGAGCCGCGAACAGCAACGGCACCTTCCACGCCCCAGGCTGGACCCTCGAGAACACGGCCGACAAGCAGACCCGGGTCACCTGGATCAACCAGCTGGTGGACTCCAGCGGTAACTTCCAGTCCTCACTACTGACCGTGGACCCGACCATCCACTGGGCGAACCCGCCCGGCGGCGTCGATGGGCGGGACTCGACGCCGACGTTCACCAGCACCCCGCCGCCCTACACCGGGCCGCAGCCGATGGTCGTGCACCTGCACGGGACGCACGACTTCGAGGAGAGCGACGGCCTGCCCGAGACCTGGTGGCTGCCCGTCGCGAAGAACATCCCGCAGGGCTTCGCGACGGTCGGCACGGACTACAACGCATTCAAACAGGAGGCGCACGACCGCTGGGGAGTGACCTGGGCGCCGGGGAGCTCAACCTCGGTCTACCCCAACGACCAGCGCGCCACGCAGCTGATGTACCACGACCACGTCCTGGGCATGACCCGGCTCGACGTCCACACGGGCCTGGTCGGGTGGTACAACATCAGGGGCGGAGACGCCGAGCTTCCGGCCGGCACGGTGCCCGGGCCCGCGCCACAGGTGGGCGACCCGGAAGGCAAGCGGTACTACGAAATCGGCATGATCCTGCAGGACAAGTCCTTCAACCCGGACGGCTCGCTCTTCTTCCCCGACCACAGCGACCTGACCGGTCCCTACATCCCTGACTCCGACATCCCGCCGTACTGGAACTCGACCGTCCAGGGGACCACCTCGACGGTGAACGGGAACACGTGGCCGGTGCTCGAGGTGGAGCCGCGCCGGTACCGGTTCCGGATCCTGGACATGGACAACTTCCGGACCTACCAGCTCAAGATCGTCCGTGACCCGATCGCGCGTCCCGGCACGATCGCGGTGCCGACCTGGGTGATCGGCGCGGACGGCGGCCTCCTGCCGCAAGCGCAGCCGCTGCACACCAGCAACACCCCCATCTTCATGGTGACCACGGAGCGCGTCGACCTCATCGTCGACTTCACCGGCGAAGCGGTGGGCAACGAGCTCTTCCTGATCAACGCCGGTGTCACCGGAGACAGCTCCACCCCGCTCAACGACGTGAACAACGTCGGCCAGATCATGAAGTTCAAGGTGGTTAACCTGCAGGGCCAGGACAGGACCCTGCCGCCTGACCAGCTGCCGCTGCCGGCCCGCCGGGACCTCGGCAACCCCACCGAGACCCACCGGGTCAGCATGAACGTGATCGAGAGCCAGTTCACGCCGGGCCAGCAGAAGCGGTTCCAGATGGGCCGGGTCGACGCCGACGGCACCAACCACCTGGAGCTGTGGTCGGACCCGATCTCCCAGGTGGTGACGGACGGCAGCACCGCGCTGTGGGAGGTCTGGAACGAGCCGGGCGTCGGCGGCGGTCACGCCTTCCACATCCACCTCGTCGAGTTCCAGATCACCGAGCGGGAGCGACTCGATGCCAACGGCCAGCCGACCGGCGTCAAGACCCCGTTGTCGCCGTGGGAGCTGGGGGAGAAGGACACCGTGTTCGTACCTCCCCAGCAGATCACCCGGTTCATCGCGCCGTTCGATCATGTGAGCAGGTTCATCTACCACTGTCACTTCGTCGATCACGAGGACCACGAGATGATGCGCCCCTTCCGGGTCCAATGATCGTGGTGCCGTCGCCGCCCCGGCGGTGACGCGCTACTTCCCTACCGCCGGTGCCCCGGTCACGCAGGGCGGGACATCGGCTGGCCGGCCGGCCTCAGGGCCGGCCGGCCCCTGGCGCGGGCCGACTAGGGGCCGGCCCGCCTGGCGCCGGCCCGCGCCAGGCCTGGTTAGAACAAGCTGTCGGGCAGGCCGAAGTGGACCCTGGCCAGCTCGCTCGCGGTGGTCAGGTACTGCGCGGCGATGTGGCCGTGGTACATGGCGACGTCCCGGTAGTAGCGCTGGATCCGCTGCCCGCGCTTGGCAGCCGATGAGCTGGCCGCGGCGAAGATCACATCGATGGCGCGCACGGCGAGCTGCCCCGCCTGTTGCAGCATCGCGTACAGCCGCACGTCGTCCTCGCGGCTGAACGGCTCCCCGGTCTCCGCCCAGCGCTGGCAGTACTCCATGTAGGGCTCCGCCACCCGCAGCAGCAACCCCTCGGCCGAGTCGGTCAGCGCGAGCGCGTAGCCGTACGGGCGCTGGTGGTCGGGGTGGGTGTAGCGGGGGACCGGCGGCGGGATGTAGGTCTTCTTGGTGGTGATGATCTGCTCGAACTCCGCCAGCGCGGCCCGGGCCGCGCCGATCACCGGGACCACGAGCCCGCCGTGGTAGACGGAGTAGATCCGGCCGCAGTACATCATGTTGCCGTGCAGTTCCGCGCCCGGCGCCGGCTCGGCCCGGCGGGTCCAGTCCCACGCCGTGGTGCGCTGCGCGGGCACGTAGGCCCCGTCCACCCGGGCGCTGTTGGACCCGCTGGAGTTCATCCCCAGCGTGGTCCCGTCGCCCCAGTCGCTGAGCACCGTGACCTGGTCTATCGGGATCACCGCCACCAGGGCGGGCGGCCGCCCCTGCCCGTCGCCGGCCCGGTCAGCGGCACCGTCCCCGGCGATCATCGCGTTCACCATCAGGTGGGTCGCGTGCGCGATGCCCGAGCAGTAGTCCCAGGTGCCGCTCACGATGAAGCCGCCGTCGGCCCGCTCGGCCGTGCCCGTGGGCGGGGCGCGGTGCGGCCCGTGGTAGTCGCCGTCCGGCCCGAAGATCTCCCGCTGGCCCTGCTCGGGGAAGAACGCGCCCAGCACCAGCGCATGGTGCGCGGCCAGGGTCAGCGCCCAGCCGGTGCCCGGGTCGCCGGTGGCGACCGCCAGCGTCACCTGCCAGAACGTCGGCAGGTCGAACTCGTAGCCGCCGAACCGCCGCGGCTGGAGCAGCCGGTAAAAGCCGGCCTGCACGAACTTCCGGTCGAGCGCGTCGAGGTGGTGGCCGAGCCGCTCCGCCTCGGCCTGCTGGCCGCGGATCTCGGGAATCAGCGCCCGCGCCCGCGCGACGATCTCCGCTGGCCTCAGCCCCGGCTCCGGCACCGGGATCTCGGCGGCGCGCAGGTGCGCGCTGTCCGGCATGTCATCCCCTTGCGGCGAGGAATCGGGCCACGCG
>JAIRTY010000198.1 GCA_031254715.1 Nocardiopsaceae bacterium
TGGGGACGTCCGGCCTGATGATCGTGGACCGGGACGGCCGCCTGGTCTGGTTCGGCGAGCCGAAGGGCGGGACACCGCTGAACTTCCGGCAGCAGCGTTACCGTGGCCAGCCGGTGCTCACCTGGTCCGCTGGCTACGTGGACAAGGTCGGGGTGACCTTCGGGACCTCCTACATCGCCGACAGCTCCTACCGCGTCATCGCCACCGTCAAGGCAGGCCGCGGGGCCGTGACGGATCTGCACGATTTCCAGCTCACCCCGCACGGCACCGCCCTGATCACCGCGCACCGCAAGGTGCCCGCCGACCTGTCGGCGCTGGGCGGGCCCGCCAAGGGAGTGGTGTGGGGCAGCGTCGCCCAGGAAGTCGACGTGGCCACCGGCAAGGTGCTGTTCGAGTGGGACAGCACTGAGCACGTGCCGCTGTCGGAGTCGCAGGCGAAACTGGCCGGCGGGACGGCGAAGATGCCCTACGACTTCTTCCACATCAACTCCATCGACCTGGCACCCGACGGGGACCTGCTCATCTCGTCCCGCAACACCTGGACCATCTACAAGGTCGACCGGCAGAGCGGGGCCATCCGGTGGCGGCTCGGCGGGAAGAAGTCCGACTTCGCGCTGGGCCCGGGAGCGAAGTTCGAGTGGCAGCACGACGCGCGCATGCCCCGGCCCGGCCTGATCACCCTCTTCGACAACGCCTCCTCGCCGCCGGAGGAGAAGGGGTCCCGCGCGCTGGTGCTGCGGGTGGACATGAAAGCGATGCGGGTCTCGCTCGCCCGCGCCTGCTCGCACCCGGACGGGCTGCTCGCCGACAACCAGGGAAACGCGCAGCTGCTGCCGGACGGGCGGGTGTTCGTCGGCTGGGGCGCCCAGCCGTATTTCTCTGAGTTCGGCACCGGTGGCGAACCGCTCCTGATCGGCCAGCTCCCGGTGGGTGACCAGTCCTACCGCGCGTTCACCTTCGACTGGGCCGGGCGCCCGTCCGGCCGTCCGGCGCTGGTGGTCCACCCCAACCCGGCCCGTGGTTCGATGGCCTACGTGAGCTGGAACGGCGCCACCGAGGTGAAGACGTGGACGGTGCTGGCCGGCCGTTCCCCAGGCACCCTGGCAGCGGCTGTATCACAGCCCTGGGCGGGTTTCGAGACCAAGATCCCGGTCAACAGCGAGGGGCCTTACTTCGCCGTGACGGCGCACGACGCCAGCGGGCGGCAGCTCGGCCGGTCCGCGACCGTACGGCACGCTCAGGCCTGATCGGCGGCCCGGCCTGAGCGCTGGCCGCCGGCCTCGCCCGCTGCGCTGGCCTGGCCCGCGGCGGCGTCCGCGCCGGCCCCGCCAGTCCCGCCGTCCCCGTCAGCGAACACCCGCTGGTACACGTCCTGGCCGAAGCTGGTCGCCAGCGGCTCGCCGGCGGCCAGCCGGAACGTGCGCTGCCCGTCCTCGCGCCGCTGTGCCCGCAGGAACAGGGCCTGGTGCCCGTACTCCCGGAAGAACCACTGCGCCAGGTCGAACTGGTGGGTGACGAAGCACACCCGGACGCCCTGGTCCAGCATCGCGCGGACCACCTGCCGGGCGATCTCGGAGCCTTCCCGCTCGTTGGTCGAGGCGAACGACTCGTTGCACAGCAGCAGGCATCCGGGCCGGATCAGGCCGGCGATCTCGCTCATCCGGCTCAGCTCCTCGTCGAGCTTGCCGCTGGTCATGCTGGCGTCCTCCGCCCGCTTGTAGTGGGTGAAGAACCCCTGGCAGATATCCGAACGGAACGAACCGGCGGCAACGAACATGCCGCACTGCATCATCAGGTGGGCGAGCCCGGCGCTGCGCAGGAACGTCGACTTCCCGCCCTGGTTCGCGCCCGTGATCATGACCAGTGACGTCCCGTCCGCGGCCGCGTCGTTCCCCACCACCGGGCCCGGCACCGTCAGCGCCAGGCACGGGTCGTACAGGCCGGCCGCGGACAGCGCGGCCGGGCCGCCAGGCACCGGGGCCACCGGGTCGGGGAAGCAGACCGGCTCGCCCTTGCCGGTGAGCTGCTCGTGCAGGTTCAGGCAGCCGACATAGAACCCGAGCTCCGCGCACAGCATGCCGAAGAAGCTCAGGATGTGATCGGTCGACTGGGCCAGCGCGTTGGCGACCAGGTTCAGGCCCCGGCCCTGGAGTTCCCCGAGCGCCCGCAGCCCGCTCTCGTCCCGGTCCGGGATCGTCATGGTCAGCGCCGTCCGGTCCAGCGCCGGGATCGCGCGCAGCAGCAGGCCGGTGTCCCGCGGCCGGCGCAGGACATACCCGGCGCCGCGGTTCCCGGCCGTGAGACCCGCGCTGATCAGGGTCCCGTCGGAGAACTTCAGCGTCCGCAGGTGCCCGGCCATGACCCCGAAGTACTCGTCGGACAGTTCCCCGGCCAGCATCAGGAAGAACCGCGTGAAACCGTCGGAGCGGAAGCCGGGCGCGTGCGCGTCTGCGATCGCCCGCAGCTTCCTGAGCTGCTCCGCGAACAGGCCCAGCACCTCCACCGACCGGCTCAGCAGTGCCTCCGGGGAGGAGGCGGCGAAGATGCCGCGGAACACCCGCTTCTCCCCGGCGATCGCCGCCACCGCGAGGTCGTAGATCTCCCTTACCACGGCGGGATTGGCGAGGCAGTCGGCGAGGACCCGCTGCCGGTAGCGGATGGCGTCCGGGTCCCGCAGGCTGCACAGCAGCGCCCGCCTGGCCACGGTCAGCAGGAACTCGTTGCCGCGCGCCATCGCCGCCAGCAGCGTGCCCAGCTCCAGGTCCTGGGTCAGGTCCGGCTCGCCGGGCGGCAGCCCGGCATTGAGGTCGAAATCCCGGTCCGGGTGCATGAGGTAGGCCTTCATGCCGGGATCCGCCCCGTGAGCTGCTCATACGTGAGGCCGTACTTGGCAGCGAGCGCCTGCGCGTAGGCCAGCCCGTCCGCGGGCTTGCGGACCACCCGGTATGTCCGTTCAGCGGGATTGCCCGGGACCACGGTGGCCATCATGCTGACGGTCGTGTCGCCGAGGCTCGCCAGCTCATCCAGGAATGTGACGCACACGCACAGCGCATCCAGCTTGATGATGCGCCCGAGAATCTCCCGCGCCAGGTACAGCGCGTCGGTGAGGGTGGTCGAGGTGAATATCTCGTTCATGATGATGACGCTGTCGCCGGTCGCCCGGCTGAGGATGTCCCGGATCCGGATCAGGTCATCGGCCAGCTTGCCGCTGAGGGTCGCCAGGTCCTCCTCTTTCTCGAAATGCGTGTAGATCTGGTCGCACAGGTAGAGCCGGGCGCTGGTGCCGGGCACCAGGCAGCCGAGCCGGGCCAGGTAGTGCAGCTGCCCGAAGGTCCGGGCCAGCGTGGTCTTGCCGCCCTGGTTGGGCCCGGTCACGACCAGGACCCGCTCGGGGCCGTCCAGGTGGAAGTCGTTGCGTACCACCGGCTCCCTGGCTGGCACGAGCTTCCCGGCGAGCGCCAGGTCGAAGGTCGCGCGGGCATGGACCTGCTTCGAGTCCGCGCCGGCCTCCGGATAACAGAACGAGAGCCCGGCCGCCCGGAGCTGCCCGGCGAACTCGAGGTAGGCGACGTAGAACTGGACCTCCCGGTCGAACCTGGCCACGGTCTGGTCGAGATAGCCCTGCTGCCGCTGGCAGAACGCGTCGAGCGCGCCGAACGAGTCCGGGAACAGCTTCGCGACCAGGCTCAGCACGCCCGCCTCGACGTGATTCATGTCCGGCGGTGACGAATAGCGCACGCGGTAGTCCTTGACGTCGTGCTGCCGGAACTTCTCGAACGTCCGCGCCACGTCCTGGCTGTAGTCGTCCTCGTCCTCGTACCGGCGGACCCGGATCCGGTTCCCCTTGATCTGAAGGCTGTAGCTGACCTTGGCCAGGCCGCTGGCGACCCGCTTCGTCTCGGCCATCAGCTCGCTGAAGCCGTCCGAGGCCACGTACGCGGTCAGGTAGTCGCGGAAGCCGCGCATGCCGCGGGAGCTGAGGCCGGCGTCCCTGAGGTCGCCGGCCAGCCTGGTCACGGCGTCGCAGTAGGCGTCCACGGCATCCAGGAACCAGCGCTGCCGCTGCAGCCGGTAGTGGAGCTTGCCGGCGAGGCCGAGCCGCTCGCGCATGGCCCGCATCGCCCGGGCGAACGAGGTGACGGCCGGGAGCACCGGCGTGCCGTCCAGTTCGCGCAGCATCTCGTGCCGGTAGGCGATCGAGTCCGCTGCGGTCAGCGGGGCGTGGAAGAACGGCTTGAGGTCATACTCATCGCGGCCCGCGGTGACCGCGCCGATCACCTGGTCCAGGTTCAGGTCGCGGAAGAACGGGGGCTCATCCCGGCCATCGGGTCCGGGCGCGGGCTCGGGTCCCGGGAACAGGACGCTGCGGAAAGTGACTGCGGGCTCCACCTGGCCAACGCTCCTTGCAAGGCTCGGTCTGCGTGTCAGGGACCGTCAGCAGCCTGGGCCGCAGTTGAGGTGGCGAGCCCCATCGCCTTCTTCCTATTGTGCGCGATCCCCGCCACGCCGTCCCGCCGGGTAGCCGCCTCGTGAGCGCGGACTGGCTTCGCGGCTGAACCTACGAGTCAGCCGGGATGACCTCGATGTCATAGGCGCCGAAAACTCTGTCGGCCGTCATCAGCGGCACGCCCTCCATGCCAGCCTGGGCGATCAGCAGCCGGTCGAAGGGATCGCGGTGGTGGTGCGGGAGGTCCGCGACGGCCAGCGCGTGCGAGTGCTCCACCTGGAGCGGGGTGACCCCTGTGGCGTGGATGCGGGAAGGGATGTACTGGCCGGGCGGCTCCGGGAGCGGCAGCTTCCCCAGTGCGTACTTGATCGCCACTTCCCAGGAACTGGCGGCCGACAGGATCAGCTCGTTCCCGCGATCCTCAAGCCGGGCCCGGGCATCCGGCCCGAGCCGGTCCGATGCGGCCAGCATCCACAACCAGCAGGAGGTGTCGAGCAGGATCCTCATGCCCCGAACGCATCCAGCAGCTCGTCCGGCAGCGGCGCGTCAAAGTCGGCCGGGACCTCGAACCGCCCGTCATCAATACCGAGCTGACGCGGCCCGCGGGACTGCACCGGTATGAGCCGGGCGAGTGGTTCTCCATTGCGGGCAATCACGATCTCCTCGCCCGCGCTGACCCGTCGCAGCAGCTGGGAGAGGTTCGTCTTAGCCTCATGGATCCCGACCACGGTCATGGGGACAGTTTAGCTTAGTCCAGGACTTAGTCCATGCCGGTAGCCCGCGGCCGCGGTTACCGCGGATAGCGGGTGGGGCCGGTGGTGTAGGTGCGGCCGCTGGGGGTGGTCCAGATCATGGTGCCTGGCTGGGGTTGGGCCAGGTGCCAGCGGCCGGCCTGTTTCGCGGCGTGGTGCCTGCGGCAAAGCGGCGCGCAATTGCACACGCAGGTCTTCCCGCCCTGGTCGTACGGGATGGTGTGGTCCTTGTCGCATCTCACCGCGGGTCTGCGGCAGCCGGGGAAACAGCAGGTGGCCTGCCGGGTCTCGATCAGATGCCGCAGCGTCGGCGGGAGCTGGTAGGCCCGGGTCTCCCGGGCGTGGTCGCACCGGCCGCCTGCCAGCGGGGTGATCGTCACGGTCGCGGACCAGGTGCCGGTGCCGACGGGAGGTTTCGGTCGGTCGCTCCCGCGGGCCAGGCCCGCGCGGCCGGCGCGGACGCAGCCGTGCGCAACGGGCCGGCCGCGCGCGTCGGTGAGGGTGATGCACCAGCGGTTGCCTGGGCGGGCAGCGAGAGCGGCGGCCAGGCTACGGGCATCGGCGGCGTCCAGGGCGCCGTGCCCGCAGGCTTCTCCCGGTGACTCGGACAGCCCGAGCCACGTGGCCAGCGG
>JAIRTY010000241.1 GCA_031254715.1 Nocardiopsaceae bacterium
ATCCTGCTCAAACCCGCGAACCTGACCAGCCCCGCCGCCAGTTTCACCCGGTTTGACGGGAACGGCACCGATGACCCGGCCAACGGTGCCCTGATCCGGATCGGTGTCAGCGGAGCAGCGCAGGGCGATGACTCCTTCGCCGTCCCCGGGGCAACCGGCTGCGGCCTGCTCGGCCTGGCCAACACGGCAATCAACCTGAAGTCGGGCCTGCCCTCCCCGGCAGGCAAGAACAGCCTGGTGCTGAACGACGCGTCGACCTTCCTCGCCGGATTCAACATCCCGAGCGACTTCGCGCCTAACTCCGGGCAGCAGTTGTCAGGCTTCTGGCACTCCGCGCAGCAGCCGTAAGGACGTGCCGGGCACCCCGGGCACCCTGCCCGGGGTGCCCGCGCGGGCCTTGCCGGCTATCCAGTCGTTGATGTTGGTGACCGGTTTGCTCAGGGCGTTTGTCCCGTCGCTCATTGCGGTGGGATGATCTTGCGTGCCCGCAGATCGTCGAAGATGCGGGTGAACATCTCGGACGTGTCCGCGTATTCGTGGAACCCGTGGCGCCGCGCTTTGGAGCCGTCGGCAATCAGGTCGTAGTCCCAGGAGAAGACCGCGTCGCCGAACGCCCAGGAAGAGACGTCGCGGTACGGCGTCGGCGCGAGTGCGTGCCTGGTGACGATCTCGTCCCAGACGGCTTCCTTGCCGGCCATCACGGTGGCGAGGTTCATCGGCAGGCCGGGCGCGACCGGCAGGCCGAAGTAGGAGGCGAGCTTGGGCCACATCTCTTCCCAGCGGAACAGGTCGCCGTTGCTGATGTTGTAGGCCTGGTTCGCAGCGGCCGGATCGGTTGCCGCCCAGACCATAGCCTTCGTCAGCAGGCCTGCGTCGGTCACCTCGATCAGCGAGTGATAGGCGCCGGGCTTGCCGGGGAACCGCAGCGGGACGTCCAGGTGCTTGGAGACGGTCGCGTAGACGGCTATGACCATCGCCAGGTTCATCGGTATCCCGAGCGCGAACCCGCACACCACCGAGGGCCGGAGCGCCGACCAGGTCCATGCCTTGCCGTCCTGGGTTGCTTCCAGGAACGCCTGTTGCTCGACGTTGAACTCCGGCGGCATGTGCGGCGGGTCGTCTTCCCGGGCCGGCGTCTTGAACGGCCCGAGATGCGCGCCGTAGACCTTGTAGCCCTGCATCAGTTGTACGTGCCGCAGGCCCGCGGCGACGTGTTCGATTGCCTGCAGGGTGTTGACGAGCATCCGCTGGTTGGGCTCGACCAACCCGGCGAAGTCAGGCCGGTCCTGGTAGGCGGCGTAGAACACGTGCGTCACTGCTCCGAGGCCGGAGAGCGCGCGCCGGGTGTCAGCGGCGTCGAGCAGGTCGACCCCTATGTGGCGGACAGTCTCGGTTGACTCGCCCCCACGGCGGGAGAGGCCGACTACCCGCCAGTCCCCCAGGCTCGCCAGGTGCTGAACGAGGTTGCCGCCGATCACCCCGCGTGCCCCGGCGACCAGCGCTACGTTGTCCGGCACTACCCCTACCTCCTAGTGCATCGTGATATCGAAATGTTCCGATCTATTGGCCCAACCTAACAGAGCCAATCGGAAAATGCCGATACTCCGATACACTGTTCTCATGGCCGGGAGTCATCTGGACGAACTGCTGGATGTGTGCAAGGCACTGGCCAACCCCACGCGTCTGCAGATCATGGGCTGGTTGCGGGACCCGGCTGAGTACTTCGCACCCCAGGCCGATCCGATGGAGGAGGTCGGGGTGTGCGTGAAGCAGATCCAGGAGAAGGCCGGCATCTCCCAGTCGACTGCCTCGCAGTTCATGGCAGTGCTGCAACGGGCCCGGCTGGTCGAAAGCACCCGGATCGGCCAGTGGACCTACTACCGGCGCGACGACAGCCGCATCGCCGGCCTCCCTGAACTACTCAAGGAGAGCCTGTGAAACTTCCTGCCGCGCAGGCTTCGCCCGCGGCGCGTCAGATCGGATTCACGATGATCGAACGCTGCGGAGGGCCGGGATGGCGGAGCTGAATATCGACGCCGACGAGCTGGTATTACATCTCTCAGCCGCAGAGAAGGTGGAGGGCGTCCATGGGGACCTGCGCATTCCGCGCTCAGCGATGCGCAGCGTCGAGGTGATCGACGATGCGCACCGGGCGGCGGGCCTCCGGGCCGGGGTGAAGATCGGAACCCGGATTCCCGGCGTTGTCGAGGTCGGCATCGTGCAGGGCCGGTCCCGTCGGCGGTTCGTCGCTGTCCACCACAACACCCCCCGCGGGCTGCGCATCCAGCTCGACGGCACCCCGTTCGACGAGTGGATCGTGGGCTGCGCCGACCCCGAGGCCGTCGCCGCTCAGCTCCGCCTGCCCGGGCAACCATGAACGCTGCGGTTCAGCCCGATGGGGTACCTGCGGCGGATCGATCCCCAACAGCGAAGTTCGAGTAAGACGCGTTAGGTCCTTCGTCAGCGGACCAGATGCATGACTTACGACGAGCCTGGGATGGCCTATCCGATCAGCCGATGCCCAGGTAACCGGATTCGCGGAGATCCGGCAGAGCGGCCAAGCCGCCCGTGCTACGGAGGGCGTCGGTGAGGAACTCGGCGATTTCACCGGGCTTGAGGTCGATGGCTTCTATCGCTTCGGCGTGAGCGGGAATCTCTTCTAGTTCGTAGCTGCCCCGTCCTGGCTCGCTGAATTCCGGTCCGGTCCGGTCGGGGAAGGACCAGTGGTTCATGGTGGCGAGGTAGAAGTACTGCCGTTCGGTTTCCCTGTGGATCACGTCGACCAGGCGGAGGATGGTGGGTTCTCCGGCGAGTTCTTCGCGCAGTTCGCGCCGGAGCGCGTCTTCGAGGCTGCTATCGGTGTCGTCGGCATGGCCGCCCGGGAGCACCCAATAGGGGGCGGCGCCTGGCCGGGTGCGCTTGATGACGAGCACGGCGTCGGCAGGGGTGAGGGCGATGGCGCGCACACGTTCGATCACGGCGGCTCCTCTGGGTGCGGTTCTCACGATAGTCAGTGCAGCAGCCATCTGCCGTCTACGTGGAGTGACTGCCCGCTGATGGAGGATGCGGAGGGGTTTGCGAGGAAGGCCACGGCGGCGACATCCTCGATGCGACCGCGGCGGGGATGCGCTGGCGACGAACCTGGTCCTCAGGGGTGTCCGGTGCTTGGTGGGAATGGTGTCGTCGGCGTCGACCTCGATGGCGCCCAGGAGGACCGAATTGGACGCAGATACTGTGGGCGCCGAGTTCGCGGGCGAGGGAGTCGGTCAGTCCGCAGCCCGGCTTTGGCGGCGCTGTATGCCACGAGGCCGTCCCGCCCGGCGCGGGCGGGACGCGGCCGCGCCCATGCCGGCGGCTCCTTCCGTGACCAGGGCAGTTCTACTGCGCAGCGGTTAGCTGAGGGTGAGCAGGGTCTCGGGCATGACTGCGGTCATGGCGGCGCTGCTAATGGCTGCCCGGTGGCGGCGGGGT
>JAIRTY010000263.1 GCA_031254715.1 Nocardiopsaceae bacterium
CAAGGGGAGAACGCTGTGGCGGTGAGCAGCGGAGACGGCGCAGAGCAGGCGCCCGGTCCGGCAGCGCCCGCGGCGGATGCCGGTGTCGCTGGCGCGCAGGAGGCTGCCGCCGGCCCGCCGGAGATCTCCGGGCAGTCCCCCGCGGCCACGCCCGACGGGCCGGGCCCAGAGCTTGGGCCGGAGCCACCGGCCGGTGAGGATCAGTCAGCCGGTGCGGAGCCGGAGGGCGAGCAGGACGGCCTGCCCGAGGCCGAGGCCGGTGCGGACGCCGCTGCCGTGGCCCCGCCGAGCATGGCCGACCTGGAGCAGGAGAGCGAGATCGCGGCCGATTACGTCGAAGGGCTGCTCGACGCGGCAGACCTGGACGGCGACATCGACATGGATGTGGAAGGCGGCCGGGCTCAGGTTTCCATCGTGGGTGCCACCCTGGGCGAGCTCGTCGGGCGTAACGGTGAGGTGCTGGAAGCGCTGCAGGAGCTCACCCGCCTGGCCGTGCACCGCCAGACCGGCAACCGGACCCGGATCATGCTGGACGTGGGCGGTTACCGGGCCCACCGGCGGACCGAGCTGACCGCCGTGGGACAGGACGCGGCGGAGCAGGTCCGGGATTCGGGCGTCGCCCGGCGGCTGGATCCGATGACCCCGTTCGAGCGGAAGATCATCCACGATGCCGTGGCAGCGGCCGGTCTGCGCAGCGAATCAGAGGGAGAGGAACCCAACCGCCGGGTGGTGGTCCTCCCCGCTGAGTAGTGCCCGGCCCGGCGGACCGTATGGCAGTTCCGGCGGCGTGAATCCTGATTCGGGTGTGACCAGTGTGACCAGTGGGCAGAGCCCGGTGGTCCCGGCCGCGCCCTCGGCCGCCAGGCTCGTGTTCGGTGACCGGATCGGCCAGGCTGAGGCCTATGCCGGGTTGCTGGCCGGACCCGGGGTAGTGCGGGGGCTGATCGGGCCGCGGGAGGTTCCCCGGCTGTGGGACAGGCACATCCTGAATTCCGCCGCGATCGCGGAACTGGTGCCGCGGCCGTCTGCGCTGATCGATCTGGGCTCCGGGGCGGGCCTGCCGGGGATCATCCTCGCGCTGCTGCTGCCGGATGTCAGCGTGATCCTGCTGGAACGGATGGCCCGGCGGACCGAGTTCCTCCGCGAGTGCATCCAGGATCTGGGGCTGGCGAACGTGGAGGTGGTTGAGGCACAGGCCGAGGAAGCCGCCGGACGACTCAGCGCGGATGTGGTCACGGCCAGAGCCGTGGCCCCGCTGGTGCGGCTGGCGCCGCTGGCGCTGGCTCTGGTCCGGCCGGGCGGGCTGGTGCTGGCAATCAAGGGTGCCGGCGCAGAGCGGGAACTGGCGGCGGCACGGCGGGTACTCCGGCGGCTGCGAGTGCGAGATGCGGGGGTCATCGCCGCCGGGGGCGGTAAGGTCGGTCAGGCTGCGACAGTGGTCCGGCTGATTGCGGGCCCGTGACAGGTACGAGTGACCAGGCGGGGTTCCGGGGTCGCCCCGGGCCGGCACCGGGCGTCAGGAGAGGAGCGCCGGGATGGCTTCCGATAGGGGTCTCGGATGGCCGGAGGAGTCGGTGCCGCGGTTGCTGGAATCCGCCAGGGACGAGTCCCGGCTGAGGGTAAGCGGCCTCGGCTGGCCAACAGGGAAAGCGAAGGAAATGGGAAGGGCTTTGGCGCGGCGTGCGGCGTCCCGGAACAAGGGCACTGCTGCGGCAGGAGGCGCTGGCGAGGATCCGGTCCGGGACGGGCGCGGGGCGGACCAGCCGCCTGTGCCCGCCCCAGCTTCGCCCGCCGAGGAAGAGGCGGTCCGCCGGGTCCGGCGGGCGGTCACCGCTGCCGTTTCACGTGAAACTGCCCCGGCCGATCTTGCTGCCACGGCCCATGACTCCCAGCAGGCCGACGGCAACCCCGCCACCCCGCTAGGGGAAGCGCCCGGCCAGGCGCTGGCCGCCAGCGCCGGTGCGGCTGAGCGAGAGCAGCCCTGGCCGCGGCCGCAGACCTGCCGGGTGATCACCATCGCGAACCAGAAAGGCGGAGTGGGGAAAACCACGACCGCTGTGAACCTGGCGGCCGGGCTCGCCATGCACGGCGCCCGGGTGCTGGTGGTGGACCTTGACCCGCAGGGAAATGCGTCCACCGCGCTGGACGTCGATCACCGGTCAGGAACCCCGTCCGTCTACAACGTGCTGGTCGACGACTTGCCGCTGGAGAGGATTGCCAGGCCGGTGGCCGAGGTCTCGCAACTGTCCTGCGTGCCAGCCACCATCGACCTGGCCGGCGCGGAGATCGAACTGGTCCCGCTGGTGGCGCGGGAGGCCCGGCTGCAGCGGGCGTTCAGCACCTACGACCTCGCCCGGCACGATTACGTGTTCATCGACTGCCCGCCGTCGCTGGGGCTGCTGACGATCAATGCGCTCGTCGCGGCCTCGGAGGTGCTCATCCCGATCCAGTGCGAGTACTACGCGCTGGAAGGGCTCGAGCAGTTGCTGCGCACCGTTGACCTGGTCCAGGCCCACCTCAATCGCGAGCTGGCGATCTCCACGATCTTGCTGACCATGTACGACGCCAGGACACGGCTCGCGTCACAGGTCGCTGACGAGGTCCGGGGTCACTTCGGTGAGGTGGTGCTGGGCCCGGTCATCCCGCGGAGTGTCCGGGTCTCCGAGGCGCCGAGCTACGGGCAGTCGGTCATGACTTACGACCCGGCTTCCAGCGGCGCGCTGGCCTACCTCGCGGCCGCCCGAGAGCTTGCCTACCGCTCGGAGCCTGCCCGGCAGCCGAGCTGAGCCGGTGCGCTGCGCCCGGCTCCGGCGCCTGTTAGCCGGATCCGGCTTCGGCTGGTTCCGTGCCGGCTGCCCCCGGCTAGGTAGTTCCGTGCCGGCTGGTTCCGCGGACCAGGTGAGGCGGGGCTCTCCCGGGGCACCGGTCAGCCGGATCCGGGCCACGAGCCGGGACCCGGGGCGCATGGCCTCCGGCACGAGATCGGGATCCACCTCGCCCAGCCGGAGCTTGCTGGCGCGGATCAGCCGCAGTGTGCCGTCGTCGTGAACGTCGCCCCAGACGAGGCCGAGATGCTCGTCAACCTACCCCACCCCAAACCCCTGCGCCCTGCCGCGCCGTGCCAGCCCCATGCTGCGCTGTGCCTGCCGCTGGCGGGGGGCCCGGTGCCGCGCCGTGCCGCTGGCTGGCGGCTTGGCCGTAGCTGGCTGGGCGGGCAGGGCCCGTAACATCGCCGTAGCTGGTGCCCGCCGTTACGGACGAACGCCTAGCGACGCGGCACGGCACCGGGCCAGAGCGCGTCCTGCCTGGAGAGAGCAGGCCGTCGTAAGGGAGCGGTGACAGTGCCCGGGGAGCGCCGGAACGGCCGTCCCGGGGGCGGTGCCGGTGCGGCCGAGGGCGTTCGTCCGTAACGGCGGCGCGCCGCCCGCTCAGGCGATTACGGGCCCTACGGCCGGGTGCGATCGCCCGCGCCTGCCAGCCGCCGGCCGCGCCGGTACCGCTCCGGGCCCTACGGCCGGATGCGATCACCCACGCGTGCCAAGCTGCGGGTCACCGGAGTGGTTCTCGGCTGAGGGTCAGGTGGGTGGCATGGTGCCCATGACGACGGTGGCGCTGAATTCGGCGGAGCGTTCCACGTGGGGGATAAGCCCGGCACGGGAGAATGCGTCTGTCGCCAGGGGTGCCTGGGCCTCGCTGGTCTCGATGAGCAGCCAGCCGCTCGATGCTAGCCAGCCGGGTGCCTCGCCTGCCACGCGCCGCAGCACGTCGAGCCCGTCCTGGCCGCCGTCGAGTGCCGCCCGCGGCTCATGGATGCGGGCCTCCGGTGGCAGCAGGCTGACTTCCCCGGTGGGCACGTACGGAACGTTCGCGACCAGGATGCCGACCCTGCCGCGCAGGGTGGCCGGCAGTGGCTGGTAGAGATCGCCCTGGTAGACCTGGCCGCCCACGGTCGAGGTGTTGCGGCGGGCGCACCGGACCGCGTCCGGGTCGACGTCCGCGGCGTGGAGTTCGGCGCCGGCCAGGACGGTGGCCAACGCCAGGCCCAGCGCACCCGAACCGCAGCACAGGTCGAGCACGACGACCCGGTCCCGGTTCTCGCCCGGCCCGGCTGCCCGCCCGGCGAGGAACTCGGCCTGGCGGACGAGGAACTCGGTCCGCGGTCGCGGTATGAAGACCCCGGGGTCCACCGCTATCCGCAGGCCGCAGAACTCCGCCCAGCCGATGACATGCTCCAGCGGTAGCCCGGCGGCCCGCCGGTCCACCATGGCCGTCAGGTCAGCGGGTGTGCGGGCAGCCGATATCAGCAGCCGGGCCTCGTCTTCGGCGAAGACGCAGCCGGCTGCCCGGAGCCTGCTGATGATGCTGGAGCGGATAGATGCTGAGGAGGCAGCCGACATGAGCCTTTCCGGGGACGCCGATGAGATCCTTCCGATCATTGTAGGGGTGCCCAGGCTGAGTTCATGGGGCCGTGCCGGAGCAGGCCGGCTTTCCGGTTGTGCGGCTTTCCGGAGCCGCGGTCCGGTCCGGCCGGCTCCGGTCGCTGGGTCCGAAAACCCGCTGCCAGATCCTGGTGGCGCAGCCCGCCGTTATGCTGGCGTGCGGCACCGGCAGGCAAAGCGCGTGCGAGGAGAGTGGCCATGGCTCAGCAGAAGCGGGGACTCGGGCGAGGGCTCGGGGCGCTGATTCCCGCCGCTCCACCGGCTGGGCCCGGTGAGGCCCCAGCCGCCGGGACACAGGCGTCGCGGGGAGACCCGGCCGGGCCGCGCGGAGCTGACGCCGGCCGGCAGTCCGGTGGCACGGGCCAGCCAGGGCCGGGGGGCCGGGGCGGCGCCGGCGAAGAGATGACCGCCGGCGCCTACTTCGACGAGATCGCCATCGGGTCGGTCACCCCCAACCCACGCCAGCCGCGCCGGTCGTTTGACGAGGATCTGCTCGCCGAACTGGCCGGCTCCATCGCCGAGGTCGGCCTGCTGCAGCCCATCGTGGTGCGCCGGGTGATGCCCGGCCATCACGAGCTGGTGATGGGTGAGCGCCGGTGGCGAGCGGCCCAGCAGGCCGGGCTGGAGTACATCCCGGCGATCGTGCGGGTCACGTCTGACGACGACATGCTGCGCGAAGCGCTGCTGGAGAACCTCCACCGCGAGCAGCTCAACCCGCTCGACGAGGCCGCCGCCTACCAGCAACTGCTGGACGACTTCGGTGTCACCCACGATGAGCTCGCCCACAAGGTCAGCCGCTCTCGCCCGCATATCTCGAACACGCTGCGGCTACTGAAGCTGCCGCCCGCGGTGCAGCGGCGGGTCGCGGCGGGAGTGCTGAGCGGCGGGCACGCACGGGCGCTGCTGTCGCTGGATGACTCGGAGGCACAGGACCATCTCGCACACCGGATCGTGGCCGAGGGGCTGTCGGTGCGGGCAGTGGAGGAGATCGTGGCCATGGGCGGGCAGGCGGCCAAGCCACGACGGCCGCCGCCCAGGAAGCCGGTCGCGCCTGCCCTGAAGGACCTCGCGGACCGCCTGACCGATGTCTTCGACACGCCGGTCAAGGTGGAGATGGGCAAGCGCAAGGGGAAGATCGTGGTCGAGTTCGGCTCGATCCAGGACCTGGAGCGGATCGTGGCGACGATGTCGGCCGACCTGGATCAGAGCCTGCCCGCCTGATACGGCCCGGGCCGGATCACCAGGGATTCCGGGGGCGGATCACCAGGACGCCAGGGCCGTATCACCGCGGCGCCGGGCGCCGTTTCACGTGAAACCAACTGCCCGCGCGGACCCGGCCAGCAACTAGCTCACGGCCAGCCCGGCGACCTCGCGGACGCCCGCGACAAACTCGTCCACGTCCGAGCTGGTCGTGTCGAACGCTGTCATCCACCTGACCACCGGCCCGGCCTCATCCCACACGTAGAAGTGCCAGTCGCGCTGCAGCCTCGGCACCCACCCCGGGTCTACCAACGCGAAGACGGCATTGGACTCGACCGGCTGGCACACCGTGATGCCGGGAATCGCCGACACGCCAGCGGCGAGCCGCCGTGCCATCGCGTTCGCCTGCCGGGCGTTGCGGAGCCACAGCTCGTCCTCCAGCAGAGCCAGGAACTGAGCCGCCAGAAAGCGCATCTTGGATGACAGCTGCATCTGCTGCTTCCGGAGGAAGGGCGCGACGCTGCCGAGAGCATCGTTCATCACGACGACGGCCTCCGCTCCCACGGCGCCGTTCTTGGTACCTCCGAAGCTCAGCACGTCGGCATGCGCGGCCAGCTCGGCCGGCGGGCACTCCAGCTGGGCGGCAGCGTTGGCCAGCCGGGCGCCGTCCATGTACACGAGCAGCCCCTGCTCCCGGCAGAACCGTGACAGGGCAGCCAGCTCGGCCAGCGAGTAGCAGGTGCCGAGCTCGGTCGCCTGGGTGATCGCCACCACCCGCGGCTGCACCCGGTGCTCGTCGCCACGGCCGGACAGCTGGGCGGCGACCAGTTCCGGGGTGAGCTTGCCGTCCGTCGCCGGGGCCGTGAGCAGCTTGCAACCGACGATCCGTTCCGCCGCGCCGCACTCGTCCACGTTCAGGTGCGCGCTCTCGGTACAGATCACCGACTCGTGTGGTCGCAGCATCAGGCTGATGCCGAGCACGTTGGCAGCGGTGCCGGTGAATACGAAGAACACTCCGCCCTGGGCCCCGAACATCTCCCGGAGCCGGGTCGTGGCCTGCTCGGTCCAGGGATCGTCGCCGTAGGCGACGGCATCGCCGTCGCTGGCGCTTGCCAGCATTCGCAGCACCGCCGCGTGTGCCGCTGCGTGGTTGTCGCTGCCGAAGGATTTGCGGGAGGTCACGGCCCGACCCTAGCGCCGGGGTAGGCGCGGCCCGCCGCGGGGTACGATGTCCGTTGGCCGCGGCGAATCCCGCGGGCCGGAGCGTGCCGGGTGGCAGACAGGGGAACGGCCCGGCGCCAGGCGACCGCCGACCTGCCACCGTCGTGCGCTTTCTGGACAGTCACTATTGCGACAGAGGTGCAAGGCCATGGCCCGCGGATCTCCGGCCTGCTGCGCGTCGCCCACGCGGGCACCCCTCGGTGTCCCCGCCGGGAACAGCCCCCCGGCCATTGGCTCCTCCGCCTTGCGAGCCGCCCGTCTGGCCGCCACCCGCGCCGGCCAAGATTCACGGGACACGACTTAAGTGCCGCGCCGTCTTGCCAGTGTCACCCTGGACAATCTTGACGATCTGCCGTACCGGTGCCGGCGGTGCGCGTTCTGGGAACTGGACCCGGTGGGTTTCGCACGGGCGCAGGAAACCGGCGACCCGGCCCTGGAAAAGGAGGCCTGGGTCTCGTCCGTCCTATTGGAATGGGGAAGCTGCGGCAAGATCGCCTACGTGGACGGCGCGCCCGCAGGGTTCATGCTGTACGCCCCGCCCCGCTTCGTGCCGCGGTCGATCGCCTTTCCGACCAGCCCGGTCAGCGGCGACGCGGTGCTGCTGATGACGGCGCACGTCCTGAACGAGTTCGCGGACGGCGGTCTCGGCCGGATGCTGGTACAGGGAGTGGCCAAGGACCTCACCCGGCGGGGGGTCAAGGCGATCGAGGCTTTCGGTGACCTGCGGTGGGACGGGCCCGCCTGTGTGATCCCGGCCGAATACCTGCTGGCGGTGGGCTTCAAGACGGTTCGCCCGCACCACCGCTTCCCGCGGCTGCGGCTGGACCTGAAGGCGGCCGTGTCCTGGCGGGAGGACGTTGAGGTGGCGCTGGAGCGCCTGCTCGGGTCCATGACACCGGAACGGGCCCTCCGCCTCGCATAGCTCGGGGCCCGTCGGCGGCCCCCGCCCTGGAACGGGGGCTGAAATGCTCGGAGTTTCCGGGAACTCAGCCCAGGAACTCGGCCAGCTCGCGCTCGAGGGCGGACTTGGAACGAGCCCCCACCAGTTCCTTGACGACCTCGCCACCGGAGAACACGCCAAGCGTGGGGATGTTGAGGATCCCGTACTTCTGGGCCGTCAGCGGGTTGTCGTCCACGTTCAGCTTGACGATGTCCAGCTTGCCGGCGTGCTCGGTTGCGATCGCCTCCAGCACGGGGGCGACCTGACGACAGGGGCCGCACCATTCCGCCCAGTAATCTACGAGGACCGGCTTGTCGCTCTTCAGGACTACTGATTCGAACGTGTCATCGGTGACAGCCTTGGTTGTGCCCACTGGGTGTTCCTCCATATCTCGTCTGCCGTGGTGCGGGTCAGGACTCTAGGGCCGCCAGATAGCGCTCCGCGTCCAGGGCGGCGGCGCAGCCGGTGCCCGCGGCGGTGACGGCCTGCCGGTACGTGCGGTCCACCACGTCGCCGCAGGCAAAGACGCCGGGAATCGCGGTGCGGGTGGAGGGCTGCTCCACCAGCAGGTAGCCGTCCGGGTCGGTGGCCAGCTGGCCGGTGAACAGCTCGCTCCGGGGCTCGTGCCCGATGGCTACGAACAGTCCGCCCACCTCGAGGATGCTCTCCTCGCCGGTCCGGGTGTTACGGATACGCAGACCGCTGGTCTGGGTCTCGCCGAGGACCTCGGTCACCTCGCTGTCCCACAGGAAGCGGATCTTCGGGTTGGCCAGCGCCCGGTCCTGCATGATCTTGGAAGCGCGCAGCGTGTCACGGCGGTGAACCACGGTGACCGAGCTGGCGAACCGGGTCAGGAACAGCGCCTCTTCCATGGCGGAGTCGCCGCCGCCGATGACCGCGATGTCCTTCTCGCGGAAGAAGAAACCGTCACAGGTCGCACACCAGGACACACCGTGGCCCGACAGCCGCTTCTCGCCCGGCACTCCCAGCTCGCGGTAGCTCGACCCGCTGGCGATGATCACTGTCCGGGCGCGGTAGGTGTCCGGCCCCACCGTCACCAGCTTGGGGTCGGCCGCCAGGTCCACCGCGGTCACGTCGTCGGCGATCAGCTGCGCGCCGAACCGTTCCGCCTGCTTGCGCATGGCGTCCATGAGGTCCGGGCCGAGCATGCCGTCCGGGAAGCCGGGGAAGTTCTCCACGTCCGTCGTGTTCATGAGGGCGCCGCCCGCTGTGACCGACCCCTCGAACACCAGCGGCTGTAGCTGCGCCCGGGCCGCGTACAGCGCGGCCGTGTACCCGGCTGGCCCCGACCCGATGATGATCACGTTGTGGATCTCGGTCACCTGAACTCGCCTCTCTTGCAGTGCCAACGGCGTCAACCGATCCTAGGGCGCCGAGATTCCCGGCCGTGGCAGCCCTGGCCCAACAGCACGGTGATCCGCCCGGAATGGGGGTATCCGGGCCCAGGCATGACGGTCGGGGACCTGGAATGCCCGCCGCGCCGGGAATGCCCCGCCGCGAAGCCTCGCCGGACGACCCCGCCGGAAATGCGCGGCCCGCCCGGTGAGGTCACCCGGTGCCGGGAACCGTCGTCCGTGCCAGCACGTCCGGGTGGGCGGGCGTGCAGCCATCGCCCACCACCACCGCCCGGTCCGGGCCGCTGCTTGGCGCCGCGGTCACGATCACGTAGGCGCGCTTCCCCTGGTACTTGGCGACCACGATCAGCCGCACCGCCTGCCCGGGGGTGACGGCCATCACGCACCGCCGGAGGGTGGCCATGCTGCCCAGCGGGCGCCCGCCAGCGGTCGGGCCGATGGTGCTACCAGGGGATCCCTGATACTTCTTCACCGCCGCACGGACCTGGCTTGCCAGGCCGTCATGGGTGAAGTTCTCCTGACTGGACACGGCCGGGAGCGCAGCGGAAGGCGTGGCCCGCGGGGCCGAATGGAAGCCGCCGTTCTCGAGACCGCCGGGACGGGGGCTGGACGGGCGGGACGCGGCCGCCCGCGCCGACGTGCCGGACGCCGTTGCCTGGCCCGGCCCGCCCGGCGAGAGCAGTTGCGCCACGCCGTATCCGCCTCCGCCGAGGACGACCAGGACGGCGGCTGCCGCCAGGGCGCGCATCGCAGCCCGGGAGCGTCCCAGTGAGACCCGGCTCCGGCGCCGTCCATGCCGCCCAGGGCTGGCGCCGGGCCGCCCCGGCGGAGCACCGGTGGCGTTACGGCCCGGCGGCCGGCCGGCCCCAGCCGCTGCCGCTTGCGCGCCGTCCCTGCCCGCCCGGGCCCCTTCCTGGCCGGCCCCGGCCGGTGCAGCGGCCGCCTGGGTGCTGCCTCCGTTGCCGGCCACCCCGGCGGCCGCGGCCGCGCTCCGGGCTGTCGCTTCGACGGCGATGGCGGCCTGGATCCGGGCCGCCACCTCCGGCGGGACCGGCGGCACGGGCGCGTTCGCGAGCAGGGCGGTGACGTCGCCCAGCCGGTCGCTGGCCGAAGCGCAGCCGGGGCAGCCGGCCAGGTGCGAGCGGATCCTGGCGGTGTCGGGGCCGGAGAGGATGCCCTCGCGGAATTCCGCCAGGGTGGCAGGATCGGGGTGCTGGCCAGCCTGCCAGGACTCCGGGCCGGAATGCTCCGTCATGGCCGGCTGTCACCCCCTCTCTCCGCAGGTGAGACGTATCCGGGCGGCGCCTGGTTCCGCTCTGCCGCGCCTGCTTGGGAATCTGCCGGCGCGACCGTGGCCGCCAGGTGATCCGCCGCCCCGCCGGTGGTCGCTGGCGCGCCGGCCGCCGGTGTTCCGGCCGCCTCCGGCCCGCCAGCCGCGGCGCCGGTGGTCGCTGGCCCGTCGGCCGCGCCCGCCTGGCTGCCCGCGCCCGCCTGGCCGGATGACTCCGCCTGGCCTCGCAGGTGCGCGAGCCTCGGCGCGAGCCGGGCCCGGCCACGGGCGCAGCGGCTCTTTACCGTGCCGACCGAGACGGCGAGCACCTCGGCCGCGTCGGCGACCGGGTATCCCAGCATGTCCACCAGCACCAGGGCGGCCCGCTGCTCGGGTGGAAGCGCCCGGAGCGCGGCCGTCACGTCCAGCGCCAGGTCGGCGTCGCTGCTGGGGACGGCCGGCCGCGGATCCCGGGCCATGACGTCGAGCGCCTCGTCCGCCAGCCCCCCGGACACCGGCCGGGCCGCCTTCCGGCGCAGCCGGTCCAGGCACGCGTTGACGACGATCCGGTGCAGCCAGGTGGTCACGGCCGAATCCCCGCGGAACGTACCGGCACGGCGGAACGCCGAGATCATCGCGTCCTGCAGCGCGTCGGCGGCTTCCTCCGGATCGCCGAGCGTGCGCACCGCCACCGCCCACAGCCGGTCCCGGTGCCGCAGGAACAAAGCGCCGAATGCCTCGGCATCGCCAGCCGCGTGGCTGCGGAGCAGGTCAGCGTCGGTAGGCTCGGCGCCTGCCGCACCCTGTCCGCTCACGGCGCTCCCGTCACCCGATCGTTCCGCCAGGCCCGTCGCGCCGGGCGGGGCATCAGGGCGTACCCGCGGCACACCCTACTTGGAGCCGTGCACCACGATATTGAAGATGTCGCCCTGATACTGGCTGTGGGAGCTGGCCGATCGTGGCGGCAGCTTGGTGAACCAGATCAGCATGTACTGGCCGGTGGCGCTGCTGCTGACCTGGAAGGTGTGGGTCCCGGTGACGTCGTCGGCGCTGGCGACCGTGGTGAACGACTGCAGGGTGCCGGGCGCGCGGGTCCCGCTGTTCCCCAGCTCGATCCGCACGTTGGTGCCGGGGACGTTCCCGAACGTCACCTGCACCGAGGACAGCCGCACGGCCGAGCCCATGTCCAGGATCAGGCCGGTGCCGGACTTGGTTCCGCCGAACTCGGGGCTGCCCAGGTAGTACTGGGTCTGCCAAGCCGTCTTCAGGTTGCCGTCGATCGCCTTGGCGGCCATATTGTCGTTCTCGTTGCCCGGATCATCAGACGGGCTGCTGAGGGCGTCGAACCCGTGCGCGCTGACCGGCGTGAGCGTGCCGGCGGCCGCGTTCGACGGCGACCCTGAATGGCTGCTGCCGCCGCTGGCGCCGGCCCCGGGGCTGCCGCCGTGCCCGCCGAGCGAGCGCACCGCGAGGGCGACCACCGCGATCACGACCAGGCCCACCACGCCGAGCGCCGCCCAGGTGGTCTTGGGACGGCCGGGCCCCGGTCGGCGGGGCATCCCGGGTCCCCAGCCGGGCGGACCGGGCTGGCGGGGGCCGTCCCAGTAACCAGCCGGGCTGCCGCCGCCGTCCGGTCGCCAGGCCTGCGGGTACCCGCCGCTGCCGTACCCGCTGTCGAACCCCGCGGTTCCGTAGCCCGCGTCGTACCCGCCCATGCCGTAGGCACCGGTCCCATATCCGCCGGTGCCGTAACCGCCGGAGCCGTGCCCGGCCGCGGTGGGGAACCCGCCGGTGCCGTCGTAGCCGGTGGTGGGCATCGGAGGCGGCGCCGGCGGCGGCGCCATCGGCGGGGGCGCCACCTCCGCCAGCGCTTCCGCCAGCAGACCGGGCGCGGACAGCGGCGGGCCGCCGCGCCGAGGGTCGCCGAACATCGCCTCGCAGGTGATCTCGTCAAGGGCAGCGGGCACCCCTGCACACACCTGCCGGGGGCTGAGCGGCCGCCCGTCGGCTTCCGGGGCCGCCGCCAGGCTCGGCCAGTCAGGGCCGGGCCAGTGCGCCGTCAGCGCCGCGTACAGCAGCTGGCCGAGCCCGCGGGTGTCCGCTTCCACCGGGTCGTCGGCCGTGGCGCCCGTCAGCGCCGCGTCGATCGCGATGCCGGTGATCTTCACCCCGCCGGACTGGCTCCAGCGGAGCGATCCGGGGGTCAGGCAGAGGTGGGCCAGGCCGGCCGCGTGTGCCGAGGAGATCGCCGCCGCGCCCTCGATGAGGATCTCGGCCCCGCGGCCCGGCTCGAGCGGCCCCTCGGCCAGCAGGTCATCCAGCGAGTCGCCGCTGACCCACTCCATCACGACATAGGCCTGGTCCCAGGTCTCCTCAACGTCGAACACCTGTGCCAGCCGCGCGTCGGTCAGCCTGCTGGCGGCCCGCGCCGCCGTCACGACCTCCTGGATGCGGGGGAACCCCGGCGCGAAGGTGAGCACGGCAACCGGCCTGGCCAGCGTCTCATCGATCGCCTTCCACGCTGTCCAGCCGCCGCTATCGCGGATCCGGTCCTCCAGCCGATAACGACCGCCCAGCCGGGTACCCGGTTCAGAGATGAACGTGCTCATTCGTGCGCAGTCAAGAGCGGCCTAGCCCTCGACACTCCTTTCGGTGCCCCCCGGCGGGTGTCATCACTATCACGAGCAGGCTGTCCTGCCCAGACCATCGTAGGCTGCGCGGGGCGCCATGCCGAAGGGGCACGGGGCTGCCTGCGCAAACCGTTACCCGCAGGTGACACCTGACCCCTCCAGGGCCGTGCCGCCCGGGACCTACGAGGCACGTCCCAGCCGGGCTCGCAGGCCGGTGATGAGCTCGGTGACCTCGGTGATCCCGAGCGCCCGGCTGAAAAGGACATACAGCAGCAATGCCCCGCTACCGCCGAATATCACCGTGATGATGCCGAAGATCGCGCCGGCCGAGAAGATGACGCCGACCGCGTAGGTAGTGGCGAGCGCGAACACCATGGCCGGGATCGCGGCCACGTGCATCCGGATCAGGCTGCGCGCGATCTCATGGCCGGCCAGGCCGCGCAGGCGGCGGGTCAGGATGCGCCAGGCCACGATCGCCCCGATGGCGTTGGAGAGGCCGAACGCCACGGCGAGGCCCTCCACCACGTGACCGGTGGGGAGCACGGCCAGGCTCACCAGGCTGCCGGCGATATTGACGGCCATCACCGCGACGCCGATCAGCATCGGGGTCCGGCTGTCGTGCATCGCGTAGAAGACCCGCAGTTGCAGCTGGAAGATCATGTACGGCACCAGCCCGAGCGAGAACAGCCCGAACACCTCGCCGATGTAGCTCGCTTCCGGGCCCGAGGTGCTGCCGTAGCCGATCAGCGCCTCCGCCAGCGGGGCGCCCAGCACCGCCAGCGTCAGCGCGGACGGGACGACGATCACCGACGCCAGCCGGACCCCGCTCGAGAAGTCCCGCTTGACCTCGCCGAACCTGCGCTCAGCGGCGTGCGCGCTCATCCGCGGCAGCAGCGCCGTGATGACCGAGATGCCGACGATCGCGTACGGCATCTGGAACAACTGCCAGGCGTAGGTGTAGGTGGAGTAGCCGTCGAAGGTGGCGTGGGTGGACGCCGCGTTGGCGACGTTCTGCACCACCAGGAACGCCACCTGGGTGGTGAGGATGTAGCCGAACAGCGGGCCCGCCATCCGCAGGATCTCGGCCACCTCGGCGCGGCGGAAGTCGAACCGGGGATGCCAGCGGAAGCCGACCCGGCGCAGCGCCGGGATCAGCGCCGCCATCTGGGCCACGATCCCGAGCGTGGTGCCGAACCCCAGCAACTGCACCTGGCTGGCGCTGATGCTGGTCACCGACGCGCCACCGCCGCCGATGACGATGAACATCAGCAGCACGCCGATGACCACGACGTTGTTGACGACCGGCGTCCACATCGGCGCCGCGAAGTGGCCGCGGGCGTTGAGCACGCCGCCCGCCAGCGAACTCACCCCGTAGAAGAAGATCTGCGGGATGAAGAAGTAGGCGAAGATCACCATCAGGTGGTGCTCGGGCCCGGTGATCGCGTGCGCGTACAGGTCCACCAGCAGGCTGCCGGCGAGCGTCGCGACCAGGGTGAGCGCCGCCAGCGACACCGTGGCGAGCGTGAACATGCGCTGGTCGTAGGCCTCGCCGCCGTCCGCATCCCGTTTGGCCGCGTTGACCAGCAGCGGCACCACCACGCTGGTGAGGATGCCGCCCAGCATCAGGTCGTAGACGGCGTTCGGCAGCGTGTTGGCGTTGTTGTAGGAGATCGACACCGCGCCGACGCCCAGCACGTAGGCGAGCATCAGCGTCCGCAGGAAGCCGGTCCCTCGGGAGGCGAGGGTGCCCAGCGCCATGACGCCGCTGGACCGTACCACGCTCGCGGTCTCCGGCCCGGGCCGGGCGGGGCCGGGC
>JAIRTY010000276.1 GCA_031254715.1 Nocardiopsaceae bacterium
CCCGGCGGCCAGCGGCAGCGCCCCCGGTCACGGGGTCTCGCCGGTGCCGGTCGTGCCCGCGCGTTCGACCCGGTCGTAGGGCCCTGGATAGACCAGCGCGAGGTGGCCGTCGGACAGCCACCTGACCACGTACGGCGGTGACCCGTCCTCGTGCTGCAAGGCGACGATCACCGCGGCCCGCCGGTCGTCGCCGCCAGGTATGAGCCGGTCACCCAGGCTCGCTTTCACGCGCTCCCCTTGCTCCTGTCCAGCCGGCAGCCGGGCCGCTATTCGGGCCGGCGGCGGGCGGCGGGCTCCAGGCCAGGGGCAACGGCAGCCGGGGCGTCCTGACGCTGGTTCCAGGACCGCCAGATGAGCCGGTGGACCGGGATCAAGCGCGGGACGTCACGCAGCCCGGGGATGAACGGGACGAGCAGCAGCAGCAGGGTGGCGGCGCCGGTCAGGTAGACCGCCCACACGTCCACGCTGGCCGAGTTGCTGAACGGGGCCACGTGATACCAGAGCTGGTAGAGCCACAGCCAGGGCTGCCCGGGATAGCTGCCGGTCTCGTTCATGACGCCCCACTGGTCCCCGGTCAGGTGCATGGCCTGGGCCTTGCTCGCGTAGTAGGCGCCGTCGGCGATGAACAGCAGCGGCTTGGTGAAGTTGGTGCCGTAGAACGGCCGCGCCGCGAGCAGGTCGGCATCGAGGCCGCCGCTGCGGGCCATGGCCAGCTCGGCTGTCATCATGACCGGGACCGGCCCGTCGCGGGCCGGGGGGACCACCGGGACGCCGCGCGCGAACCTCACCTTGGTCACCGCCCGGCCGTAGGCGGCCGCCCAGCGGGCCTGCTGGGCGGCGGGCGCGCCGCGGTAGATGGCGAGCGCGGCCGCCAGCCGCGGGTCGGCGGGCGCGAGCTTGGACAGCGGCGTGAGCACGAACGACCGGGCGGCGCTGACCGGCTGGGTGACGCCGGCCAGCCGCTGCCAGTTGACCGGGCCGACCTGCTGCACGGCGGCGGTCCCGTGGTTGTACGGCGGGCCGTAGGAGGCGGCCAGGGCGGTCCCGTCGAGCTCGGCGGCGGCCGTGCCGAGGAAGTCGGCCGGGGCCACCCTGGCCCAGCTCTGCACGCTGACCGGCGGGACGTCCGGGGAGGACAGGACCCCGGCCATCACCACGACCAGGCCGGCCGCGACCGCGGTGGCGATCGTGCCCTCCTTCAGGAGGTCATAACGCCTGGTCGGTCCCTGCCACGGAGCGGCGTCGGCGTCCCGGGCCGCCTTCCGGGCGGCACGGTCCCGCCAGCGCGGCCGCCGGGCCGGAAGCGGATGGCTGACCCCGCGCATCCGGACCAGCAGCACGTGGGCGCCTACCAGGGCGATCAGGACGATCGGGATCAGCACCACGTGCCACAGCAGCATCTGGCCGAAATTCAGGACATTGAAAAACGCCCCGGCCCCGGTCGCGTTGAACGCATCCTTGCCGTTGGTGGCTATCCACTGGGAATCGAAGTTCTGCTGCGTCAGGTAGCCGGTGAAGCATTCCACGATCGAGGCGCCGAACGCGACCACGCCGGTGATCCAGGTCAGAGCCCGGCGGCCGCGCCAGGCGGCCATCCAGAACTTCCCCCACAGGTGGATGACCAGGAACGCCATGAACAGCTCCACGCTCCACAAATGCATGCTGTTGAAGAAATGACCCACCGGATTGACATGCCACCAGTCGGTGCCGCCCAGCGCGATCACGAACCCGCTCGCGACCGCCAAGCCGAGCGTGGCCAGCGCGGCGACCCCGAAGATATAGACCCAGGACGAGACGTAGGCGGGCTGCCGGTCCGGCAGCAGCTTGCCCGGCGGGAGCAGCCGGAGCGCCTGGCGGCGGGCCCGGGCCGTCCACATCCGGGCATCGTCCTCGCTCTCCCCGGCGGCGGGCAGCTCGCCGGACGGAGCGGTGCCGCCGGCGCCGCCCGGGAAGGTGCGAGCCCGGGGGAACGGCAGCAGCAGCGCGGCGCCGAAAAGCGCCACCATCACCGCGATCACGATCAGGTTCGCGACCGAGATCTCAAAAATGGACCAGTGCAAATACGTGCCCGGATGGTTCAGGTCAATCGCTGGCAGCGTTGCCGCCGGAAGCATTCTGTTCATGAGTCATGCGCCTCTCGGGGGGCGTTCCGGGAAACACCGGCTGCGCCCATCCTGTCGCTGCGGTAAGCCAGCAGATAAGAGCGCAGCGTCACTCCGGCCAGGGACCATGGTCATGCCCGGGCAGGGCCGTATTCCGGGCGGAAACCCGGCATGCCAGTGCCCCCGCCGCGTCACGGCGGGGGCACTGGCTGGAACGCGATGAGTCAGGAGGCGACCGGCTGCACCCCGGCAGTGGTCCTCGGGAGCACCTCAGCCTCGGGGGAGGCGCGGCGCACGTGAGCGAACCCGAGGGCGGACAGGATCAGCATCAGCCCAGCTCCGGTGAAGGCCACGATCGCGGCGATCAGCATGATCTGCCCCATCTCCCAGAACGCATAGGCGTTCAGCAGCATGCTCCGCAGCGTGGTGCCGCGGAACACGGTCTGCACCAGGTCAGCGAGCTTGGTGTTGCCCGGCTGCGCCAGCGATGCCGCGGACAGCTGGGAATACGTCTTGCCGCCGCTCATCTCGGCCAGGTGCACTGCGATGAAGTGGTCAGCGTAGACGTGGGCCTGCGCCCCGGTGGCCATCAGCTGGCCAGCGTAGGGCCGCATGGCGCTGGCATCTGCGCGGGGCAGTGCCTTGAACTCCGGGCTGCCCGCCGCCGGGAAGACGATCTTCTGAGCGGCGAGCTGGCTGTGCACCTGGCCGTTCACGAAGCTGTGACCCCACAGCAGCAACCCGCCGCCGACGATGAGCACCGCCGCCAGCAGCACACCGGCGATGGACGCGAGAGCGTCGAACGTCCTTCTGCGCATCGTGCGCCTCCTCGACTGCGCCGGGTCATCCCGGCCCGGCCATTTGCTGAACCGTTCTGGATTCAGCATCGCGGCGCGGCAGCAGGCTCAGCAGTGCCGCTGGGCCCCGGTCCGGATGCCCCTGGGCCCGCGGGCCGCGGGCCCTTCGGCGGCGCGGCAGGAGGAATGCTCTGTCTCAGCTCTGGTCGAGGATGTCGCTGACCGGGCGCCGCGGCGACGACGCCTGGACCGGCGGCCCGTAACCGAGCCGCAGGATCATCTGCGGCCGCTCGATCCCTGACCGCGGGCCGCGGATCAGCCATTGGTCGCCGGTCTCCAGCGGCGAGGTGATCGGGCTGGCGGCGACCCCGGCGGTGGTGGCGGTCAGCAGCACGCGCTCGAGCGCCTGCCCGGCGCGCAGCCATCCGGGCCGGCCGCCATGGCGTACCGACAGCACGGCCAGCTGCGGGCTGGCCTCAAACCGCGCCGAGCGGGCCGCCGGCGGCTGCCAGGGCGTGAAGTCACGGACCGGCGTTACGCTGCCCGCCGGCACCGGCCCCAGCGCGGTGGCGGGTATGCCGTCCCTGCCCCGCTGCCCGCCCGCCCAGTGCGCGAGCTCAGTCCGGTAGGCGGGATCGGCGAGCTGGACGAGTTCCGCGTCCCCGGCCAGGTGCAGCAGCCGCGCGGCTTCGCCGTGGCCAGGAAAGTGCAGGATCGCCCCTTCCAGCTTGGCCGCCGCCGCCAGCTCGGCGAGCACGCCGGGCGGCACCGGCCGGTCGCTGAACGGCTGCCGGTTGGTGCGCCGCCGCCCGATGGCGGCGGACAGCTCACGCTCGGAGTGCCCGGCCCGGTAAGGCCCGCCGAACCGCACCCGGGCCAGCAGCAGCGGGCTGGCCGGATCCGGGAGCAGCCGGGCGACCGCCTCCCGGCCCGCCACCGCCGCTGCCAGCCGAAGGTTGAACAGCGCGGCCCCGCAGGCGATGTGAACCGCGCGGCCGTCCGGGTCAGTGTAGGGAAGCTGCCGCCGCGGATCGGCGAGCAGCTCGATCACGC
>JAIRTY010000323.1 GCA_031254715.1 Nocardiopsaceae bacterium
CGGGCGCGGCGGCCGGGCCCGCGGCCAGCCTGGCCGTGGCGGCGGTGAGCGCCGGGGCAGCGCTCGGTCTGTCCGCGCTCGGTGCCGGCGTCCTGCCGGTCCTCATGTTCACCGCCCTGGCGTGGGCCAACGGCCTGCTCGCCGCGGCCACCGCGCTGCCGGGGGCGGGCCTGGACGGCGGCCGCGTCGCCCAGGCGATCGCGTGGGCACGAACCGGCGACCGTGCCCGCGCAACCCTCACGTCTGCCAGGATCGGGCAGGTTACCGGGGCACTGCTCATCGCTGGCGGCGTGGCTTCGCTCGCGCTGGGATACCTGGCTGGTATCCCGGCCGGGCTGATCGGGCTGATGATGGCCGGCGCCTCGCGTGGGCAGGCGCGCGAGGTACTGGCCATCACGGCACTGGCAGACCTGCGGGTGAGCGACATCCTGCCGGCCACGGCGCCGGCGGGCGCCGCGCCGACGGGCGCGGCGGCCGGTAGCGGCTCGACCGGAGGCACGGCCGAGGGGCCGGCTGCCGGGCCGGGCGAGGCACCGGACGGAAGCACGGCCGGGGCGGTTCCCGGCTGGCAGACGGTGCAGGCGTTCCTCGACCAGGCCGGCCTGGCCGCCGGGAGCGGGCTGATGTCCGGTCCTGGCACGGGGCAGGCGGCCTTCCCGGTGCGCGACTTCGACGGGCACCCGGCCGGGCTGCTGACGCTCAGCCAGCTCGCGCTGGTGCCGGCCGCGCAGCGGGACACGGTCCGGCTCAGCGACGCGGCGACCCCGCTTGCCGACGTGGTGACCACCACCCCGGACGAGCCGCTGAGCCAGCTGCTGGCGCGGATCACGGTCCGCCCGCGCACCCCGGCCGCGCTCCACACCTCCGGTTACGCGCTGGTGATCGGCGCGGACGGGGGCCCGGCAGGGGTGCTCGGCCCGGCTGACTTCAGCCGCGCCAGTCAGCTTGCCGTCCTGCAGGGGAGGCGGCCAGGGCCCTGACCGGCCAGGCTTCGCAGACCGTGCACTACCTGCCTATCCCCGCGTGGGCATGGGCCGCGACGATCGCGGCCCTTGCCGCTTTCATCGTGGCTGACCTGACCGGGCTCGGCCGCCGGGGAAAGCCGGTGCGGCTGGCCGGCGCGGCGGTGTGGGCGGCGGGCGCGGTCGCGCTCGCGCTCGGGTTCGGGGCACTGCTAGCGGTCACCACGAGCGGCGCCGCCGCCCGCCAGTTCTACGCCGGCTGGCTCACCGAATACAGCCTGTCGCTGGACAACCTGTTCGTGTTCGTGCTGCTCATCGGCCGCTCCACGGTGTCGCAACGGCTGCACGGCCGGGTGCTGATGCTCGGCATCCTGCTGGCGCTGGTGCTGCGCGGGATCCTCATCGGTGCCAGCGCCGCCGCCCTGCACCGGTTCGAGTGGGTGCAGTACCTGTTCGGGGTGGTGCTGCTGGCCGCCGCGGTCCGGACGGCGCTGAACCGGGACGGCCCGCCGCTGCCGGGCGGCGGAGCCTCGCTGGGGAGGCCCCGGACCGGCCGCCTGGCGCACTTCAGCCCGCTCATCGCCCTGATCATCATGATCGGTGCGACTGACGTGCTGTTCGCCATCGACTCCATCCCGGCCGTCTTCGGGCTGACCCGGGACCCGTTCCTGGTCTTTTCCGCGAACATGTTCGCCCTGCTCGGGCTGCGTCACCTCTATGTGCTGATCGGCGGGCTGCTGGGGAAGCTCGCGCACCTGTCAGCCGGGCTGTCGGTGGTCCTCGGGTTCATCGGGCTCAAGATCATCGGGGAGGCGCTGCGCGATTCGGGGATCCGGCAGCTCGGGCCGGTGCCGGTGCCCGGCATCAGTGCCGAGGTGTCACTTGCCGTCATCGGCGCGGTGATCGGGACAACCATCCTCACCAGCCTGATCGCCAGCAGGCGTGCCCAGCCAGCGCCGCCGGGCAGCCTCCCGCTGGCGGTGCCGGCCGCTCCCCGGCCCGGCGAATCCGCACCCGGCGAGCCCGCGGCGCCCACCGAGCCCGCGGCGCCCTCCCAGCCCGCCCCCGACCGGTAAGCGGCCCCGGGCACCAGCACGGACGGCCCCGCGCCCCCCGGGCGCTCAGGCGGCGGCGATGGCGTCGCGGAGACGGGGCACGGCGTCGGAGACCGGGACCCGGGTCGTCTCCCCGGTCTCCCGCCTGGTGATCTCCACCATGCCGTCGGCGAGCCCGCGCTTGCCCACGGTCACCCGGAACGGGATGCCGGTGAGCTCGGCGTCCCGGAACTTGACCCCGGCCCGCTCGGCCCGGTCATCGATGATGACCTCCACCCCGGCGGCCGTGAGCTGCTCGTACAGCGACTCCCCGACCTTGGCTGACTCCGGGTCCTCGGGCTGGGCGACCGTCACCACGACGGAGAACGGCGCCACCGCCAGCGGCCACGAGATGCCACGGTCGTCGTGGTGGCACTCGACGATCGCGGCCATGGCCCGCTCCACCCCGATCCCGTAGCTGCCCATGATCGGGTGCACCCGCTTCCCGGCGGCGTCCAGCACGGTGATGTCGAACACCTCGGTGTATTTGTAGCCGAGCTTGAAGATGTGACCGACCTCGATCGCGGCCAGCAGCTCCAGCGGCTGACCGCACCGGAGGCACGGCTCCCCGGCCGCCACCTCGCGCAGGTCGGCCCAGGTGCCGACGCTGATGTCGCGTGCCACGTCCACGCCGCGCAGGTGGAACTCGTCGGCGTTGGCGCCGGTCACCATGTCCCGCCGGTCCCGCAGCGCCTCGTCGGCGATCACCGGCAGGCCGGTCACCCCGGCCGCGCCCAGGCTCCCCGGCAGCGCGCCCAGCGCCGCCCCGATCTCGTCGGGCTGCGCCGGGCGCAGCAGCGCCGCCCCGCTGGCGTCGGACAGCTTCTGCTCGTTGAGCGCGTGGTCGCCGCGCAGCAGCACCAGCGTGAGCTGGCCGTCGAGCAGGTACACGAGGGTCTTGATCTGCCGCTCGGCGGGCGCGTCGTGGCCGGAGGCCAGGTCGTCGATGGTCCGCACGCCGGGGGTGGCGAACCGCTCCGGCGCTGGCAGGCCCGGCCCGTCGGTCACCGGATCCAGCCGCGACGTCGCCTTCTCCACGTTCGCGGCGTACCGGCAGTTCTGGCAGTGGGCGACCAGATCCTCGCCGGCTTGCGCCGGGCTCATGAACTCGGTCGAGTCCTGGCCGCCCATGGCGCCGCTGGAGGCCGCCACCGGGATCGCCGGGATGCCGAGCCGTTCGAAGATCCGCTCGTACGCCCGGCGGTGGCGGTCGAAGGCTGCATCGAGCCCGGCCGGGTCGAGGTCGAACGAGTAGGAGTCCTTCATCGTGAACTCCCGCACCCGCAGCAGCCCGGCCCGCGGCCGGGCCTCGTCCCGGAACTTGGTCTGGAACTGGTACCACGCCTGCGGAAGCTGCCGGTGCGAGTTCAGTTCCTGCGCCAGCAGCGCGAAGATCTCCTCGTGGGTGGCGGCCAGCACGCTCACGGCGCCCTTGTGGTCGGTCAGCCGGAACATGACGTCTTCCCAGGACGTCCAGCGGCCGCTGCGCTGCCACACCTCCGCCGGGTGCATGGTCGGGAGCAGCACTTCCTGCCCGCCGATCCGGTTCATCTCCTGCCGGATGACCTCCATGACGTTGGCCCGCACCCGGACCGCGAGCGGCAGCAGCGAATAGTGCCCCGCCATCGCCTGCCGGATGTACCCGGCGCGCAGCAGCAGCCGGTGACTGGGCGCCCCGGCGTCGGCCGGGTCCTCCCGCAGGGTCGGGATGTGCATCTGTGACCAGCGCATGGATGCGGGCTCTCTCATCGCGAACGTGCCGGGCGCGCGGGGGCGCGGCCCCGTAACACCCTAGTGGCCGGCATCATCCCGCCGCGCCCAGCCAATTTCCGAACGGTCAGGTGCCTGGCCCGGGTGGCGGCCCTTGCCCGGGCCGCGGCGCTGGCGGCAGGGACGTCCCGGCCACGGCGGGCAGGGCAGGATGCCCGCGGTCCGGGCTGCCCGGCTCCAGCGGCGGCGCCCCCACCGGGCAGGCCGTACGGCACTCAGGCTCGGGCGCGGGCGGCTGCCCGGCCGCGGGCTCCAGCACCGAGTTGTCGATGGTCAGCGCCGACAGCAGCGCCGCGACGGCCAGCAGGCAGGCGCACAGCACCATCGCGGCCTTGAACCCGCTGTAGAGACGGGCCGGGTCGTGATAGCCGGTGCTGCTCAGCCCCACCGCGAGCGGCAGCCCCGCGACCGCGATCAGGCCCGCGGCCCTGGCCACCGCGTTGTTGACGCCGCTGGCCACGCCGGCGTGCCGGACCTCGGCGCTGGCCAGGACGGTGGCGGTGAGCGGCGCGACCGTGGCGGACAGGCCGAGCCCGAACAGCACCACCCCCGGCAGCACGTCCGGCAGGTACGAGGCATCGGGCCCGGCCCTCGTGAGCAGCAGCAGGCCGGCCCCGGCGACCAGCGGGCCGATGGTCATCAGCCAGCGCGGCCCGAACCGCTGCGCCAGCGTCCCGGCCCGGGCGGACAGCAGCAGCATCAGCGCGGTGGATGGCAGCAGCGAGATCCCCGCGGCCAGCGGCGAGAACCCCGACACCACCTGGAGATCCAGCACCAGCAGGAAGAGCATGCCGCTGAGCGCGCCGTAGACCAGGAACGTCGCCACGTTGACCGCGGTGAACTGGCGGGAGGCGAACACGTCCAGCGGCACCATCGGCGGCACCGGGTCCGGCCGGCGGCTGCGCCGCCGCTCCACCACCACGAACGCCGCCCCGGCCAGCGCCCCGGCACCCCCGGTCAGCGCCGCCCTGGGCAGCGGGTGCGCGGGCGCCTCGATCAGCGCGTCGGTGATCCCGGCCAGGGCCAGCGCCGCCAGCACGGCGCCGGCCACGTCGAACTTGCCGCGGGCGCCGGGGTCGCTGCTCTCAGGCACGTGCCGCACCGAGACCGCGATCACCAGCGCCGCCAGCGGCAGGTTGAGCAGGAAGATCCAGCGCCACCCGGCGGCGCCGACGATCCAGCCGCCCAGGAACGGCCCGACCGCGGTCGCGACCCCGCCGAGCCCCGACCAGGCGCCGATCGCCCGCGGCCGGTCGTCGGCGCGGTAGGTCGCCTGCATGATCGCCAGCGAGCCGGGGGTGAGCAGCGC
>JAIRTY010000336.1 GCA_031254715.1 Nocardiopsaceae bacterium
GATGCCCTCGGCCGCGGCGAGCTCGTCGAGCTGGCCCTGGCTGTACTTGCACAGCTCCAGCTTGATCAGCGTGTTGGCGACGGCGCGCTGCTGGGTGCACTCGCGCAGGAACTGCAGCCCCCACGGGACGAGCCTGGCGTCCAGCCGCGGCTTGACCCGGATCGCGGTGGCCTCGCCCCGCAGCGAGGCCAGCAGCATCCGCGGGGCCGCCGGCGAGGCCCAGGCGAAGGAGTGCCCGGGCGCGATCAGCCCCGCGTTCCCGCCGGTGGCATCGGTCCCGACCGCGTCTGCCTGGTCGGCCACGACCACCTCGTGGCCTTCCCGGGCGAGGTAATAGGCCGTGGTCACGCCGATGACGCCGCCGCCGAGGACGATGGTCCGCATGATTGATCTCCTGGCAGCTAGTAGGTGCCCGAGTACCGGCGCGGCTCGGTTGCCTCGTGCACGTACCGGATGAACGAGGCCCAGTCGAAGACCGGCAGCCCGGTCGCGTCGTGAACGTCCCTCGCGTAGGGCGGAAGGTCACTGCACTCCAGCAGGATCGCGCCGACCGACCGGTCCGCCCGGACAGCGGCCACGGCCGTCTCGACCACCTCCGCCCGGAGCCGTTCGGTGTCCAGCACACCGCGTTCGGCGATCACGACCTCGCGGAAGTGGGTCTTGGCGTCGAGGCCGTGGATGACCAGCTGGTCAGGCACCCGGACCCCGGCCCCCTGCAGCACCGCCGCTGTGATGCCGTCCCGGCTGGCCACCAGCACCGCCAGCCGCTGCTGGGGCCCGAGCATGGCGGTCAGCAGCGGGGCCTGGAGCAGGCTCGACATGAACACCGGCACGCTGACCGACGCCGCCACGGCCTCCTGGTAGGCCGCCATGTAGCCGCAGTTGCCGGTGATGGCGCGCACGCCTTCGGCTTCCAGCGTCTTGGCCGCCTGGATGAAGGGGGCCGCGTAGTCGGGCGCGTCCCCCGTCAGCACGCTCGCGCCGCGCGCCCCCGCCACGGTGAGATACCGGACCGGAAATTCGAACGTGGTGGCATTGTTCAGGTCGCCCGGCACGAACGGGATGTTCCATTCGGCGCAGAGAACGCCGATCGTGTAGCCGTAGGCGGCCGGCCGCCCGGGAGCCGTCTGGTAACGAGGCATCGCCTGCTCTGACGTGTCTGCGGCGCGGTTGCATGCACAACTGCATGCAACTTGCCCCGAGTATGAAACGGCGGGCGAAACGCTGTCAACAGCCAGCGCGGTCAGCGCTCGGAGGCTGGCCGCGGGTCGCTCGTCTTGCGGAGCGTCACCTCCAGGGCCTCCTCCACGTGCTCCCGCGCGGCGCGCTCGGCGGCGTCCGGGTCGCGCGCTCGCAGCGCGGCCAGAATCCTGGCATGGCCCCGAACGGCCGCCAGCGCTTCGCCCTCGCTGTAGAGGGCGGCAATCCGGTAGTTGAAGAAGTGCTCGCTATTACGCCGGTTCACGTGCCCGAGCCGGTCATTCGAGCAGGCCGCTACCACTGCCGCATGAAACCGGCTGTTGAGATCCACCAGCCGCCGCGACTCCGCCAGCGCCGCCTGATCGTCATGCGCGCCGATGCCGGCAATGGCGGCAATGGCGTCGCCGCTGGCCCGGACGGCGGCCAGCCGGGCCGACATGCCTTCCAGGGCGGCCCGCACCTCGTAGATTTCCCTGATCTCGGTGCCGGTGTGCTCACGCACCATATAGCCGCGTTTCAGCGCGACGACGAGCCCTTCTGCCTCCAGCAGCTGGAGCGCTTCCCGCACCGGGGTCCTGGAGATGCTCAGCCGCTCCGCCAGGTCGGCGGCCACCAGCCGTTCGTTCGGGCGGATCGAGCCGCGGATAATGTCAGCCCGGAGGCGGTCGCACGTCTCAGACGTCAGAGATTGCGTACGGGTAGCCTGATACATTCCGACCTGGCCCGCTTTCGCCGCTGGATAACCGCATGCGCCGATTGTAACGGGCGGGCCGCTGCGGAAGCGCTGCCTGCCGGTGCCGCTGCGGACGCGCTGCCTGCCGGTGGCGCTACCGGCAGCGGAGCAGGCTCCGGTCGAGTTCGGCGATGCTCCGGGCGCCGCACAGCGCCATGGTCGTGCGCAGCTCATCGGCGAGGATGTCGATGCAATGGCGCACCCCGGCCTCTCCGGCGGCGGCCAGCCCGTAGAGGTGAGCGCGGCCGATCAGGACGGCCTTGGCGCCGAGCGCCAGCGCCGCCACGATGTCGCTGCCGCGCCGGAAGCCCGAGTCCACCAGCACCTCCAGCCGGTCCCCGGCCGCGTCGGCGATCCGGGGCAGGACCTCGATGGTGGCCGGCAGGTGGTCGAGCTGGCGGCCGCCATGGTTGCTGACGATCACCCCGTCCAGGCCGGCGTCGGCGGCCGCGGTCGCCTCCTCGGCCCGGGTCACGCCCTTGACCAGGATCGGGCCGTCCCACAGCTCGCGGATCCAGTCCAGGTCCTGCCACCGGACGGTGCCGTCGAACATCTCGGTCATCACGGCGCGGGAGCGGCGGTCGGGCGGGCCGATGTTGGGGAAGCTGATCGGGTCGGAGGTGAGGAAGTGCCAGCCCCAGGCCGGGTGCAGCGCCCCCTCCAGGAACGTGGGGAGGCTGAGGTGAGGGGCGGGAAGCTCGAGCCCCGCCCGCTGCTCGCGCTCCCGCTTGGACCGCACCGAGGTGTCGATGCTGAACAGCAGGGCGCTGAACCCGGCGGCGCGGGCCCGGGCCAGCGCCTCCCTGGCCTTCCCGCGATCTCCCCAGACGTAGAGCTGGAACCACAGCGGCGAGCTGGCCTGCGCGGCCACGTCCTCGACCGAGGTGGTCGCCAGCGTGGAGATCCCGTAGGGAATGCCGGCCTGCCCGGCCGCGCGGGCCACCGCGAGCTCGCCCTCGTGGTGGAACATGCGCGGCCCGCCGACCGGCGAGAGCGCGAACGGCAGCGGGAGGCGCCTGCCCAGCACGGTGGTACCGGTGTCGACCCGGCTGACGTCGCGGGGCTGATCGGGCAGGAACTCCAGCCGGTCGAGGGCGGCCCGGTTGCGCCGCAGCGTGTACTCGCCTTCCCCGCCGCCTTCCAGGTACCCGCGGGCGCCGAGCGGGAGCCGGCGCCGGGCCCGGCGGGCCACGTCCTCGATGCTGTAACAGCGGGCCAGCGTCCGCGCCCCGTACGGGGCCGGCGGCCGGGCCACCCGCAGCAGCGGCAGCGTCTGTCCAAGCCTCATGCCCAACCGTGCTGTCCGCCGCCGCCCCCGCCAAACACGCACCCGCAAGCCCGCCAGCTCCGGCTCACTCATTGGCGACCCGCGGACCTGAGCGGCGTAACACCCGTGGCAGGGGCGACCAGGCCGCTCGCCGCTGGCAGCGCATTCCCCTGTTCCTGCAATTGCGAGCCATCAAGCCAGCCCGCTAAGGGAGGAACAGGCAGAACGGGTGCCCGGCCGGGTCGATCATCACCCGGACACTCTCCTGCGGCTGGTGGCCGGCCAGGGTGGCGCCGGCCTCAGTGGCCCAGGCAACCGCCGCGGGGAGGTCGTCGACGGCGATGTCCAGATGCTCTGTGATGTGCTGCTTACCCGGCTCGCTCGGCCAGACCGGCCGCGTGAACTGCGCTTCGTACTCGAAGTTCAGCGTCGGGCCGATCTTGCCTGGCGGGGGGCGCAGCTGCGCCCAGCCATCCTCGGGCGGGAACCCCGGCTGCGCAGGTTCCTCGGCCGTGACGGGCCAGCCAAGCAGCCGGGCGTAGAACGCCGCGAGGTCACGCGGGGCGGGCGCGCCGATGGTCACCGACGTGGCGTCCATCCTGGGCGGCTGATTCATATCATCCTCCGCGACCCACGGGGCCGGCTGGCGCAAGCAACGGTGTAACACCATCCGGGGTCCGGGCGTTTAGTCCCGATGTGAGGTCTCTCCTCACCAGGGTCCCGGCCTGACCCCCGCAGGCCGGGGCCCTCACTCTTGGGACCGTCGCCCGGGTCAGCCTCCGCCACCGTCGCCGTGCCCGTGCCCTGGGCCGTTCCCCTGGTTGTTGTCACCGCCGTGGCTGTGGTGTTTGCCGTGGCCCGGCGGACCCAGCGCCCCGGTCACCACGACCGTGCTGCCGACCGGCAGCTGCCCTCCGGGTTGCACCTTGACGACCGTCCCCGGTGGCTGATCGCCGGCGGGCCGCCAGTTCACCTGGACCCGCAGCCCGAGCCCGAGCAGCTGCTGGCGGACCGCGCCGACGCGCTGACCCGTCAGCAGGCCCGGGTTCACGGTGACCTCCCTGGGTGCGGTGGCGGTGGCCGCCGGCCCGGCCTGCTGCCCCTGCGGCGAGCCGCCGGAGGCGCTGACCAGCAGCCAGCTGAGCAGCCCAGCCACGACGGCGACGGCACCCACTGCCAGCAGCAGCATCCGGCCGCGGCGCGGGCGGCCGAACCGCTGCCCCGGCGCCGACGGTGGCGGCTGGACCGGCCAGCCAGCCTGAGCACCGGCCGGGACCTGGGATGGGGTGCCGATAAGGGTGTTCGGCATCGGGTCGGCAACCGTTACCGGCGGCGGGACAGCCCAGCCGCCGGCCGCGTCGGCCCCCCCGGGCCCGCCAGCAGACAGCGCGTCACGCAGCCGGGCCGCCTGCTGGGCGACGTCGGCCGCGCCGGCCGGGCGGGCGGCCGGGTCCTTCGCTGCCAGGCTGGCCACCAGCGCGGCCGCCTGCGCAGGCACGTGCGGCGGGAGCGGGGGCAGTTGGCCGTGCTGGTGCGCGAGCGCTATCTCGACCGGGGTGCCCGTGAACGGCCGTTCCCCGGTCAGGCACTCGTAGCAGACGACGCCCAGCGAATACAGGTCGCTGGCGGGCGTGGCCGAGCCGCCGGCGACCCGTTCCGGAGCGAGGTAGGCGGGAGTGCCGATCACGGTCCCGGTGCGGGTCAGCGGGGCCGAGCCCGCGACGTAGGCGATCCCGAAATCGGTGATCTTCACCTGTCCGTCCGGCCCGAGCAGCAGGTTGCCGGGCTTGATGTCGCGGTGCACAAGGCCGGCGGCATGGGCGGCCGCCAGCGCGGCGGCCGTCTGGGCCGCCACGTCCATGGTGTCGCGCGCCGTCAGCGGCCCCTCGGCCACCACCGACGCCAGCGACGGGCCATCCACCAGTTCCATGACCAGGAACGGCTGCCCATCATCTCCGTAGTCGTACACCTGGGCGATCCCGGGATGGGAAACCCCGCCAGCGTGGCGGGCCTCGGCCCGGAACCGGGCCAGCGTCTCCGGATGCTGGGTGTACTCGGGCCGCAACAGCTTCACCGCCACCGCGCGGCCCAGCACCGTATCGTGACCCCGCCAGACCTCACCCACGCCACCGGCAGCGATCCGCTCGTCCAGCCGGTATCGCCCGCCCATGATCAATGCGGTGGAACTCATAACCGGCAGACTCTACCCCCCCGCCGCACCGTACCCGCCCGGCTCGCTGACCAGCGGTTCATCCGGCGCGCTGCTCTGCGTCAGCCAGCCGCTTCGCGAGCTCACCGGCGTTGCGGGCGCTGATCAGGTCATGGTGGGTGGGATGGCCCCGCGGCGGCATCGCCCAGAGGTTGCCGCTGGCGCGGCCCCGCCAGATCCGCCAGCGCGGGTACCGGGCTTCCAGTTGTCCGAGCGCTTCTGGCTCCCTGTCGTCGCTAGCCTGGCCGGCTGCGCGGGAGGAAGTCGCCGGCTGGGCCGTCGCGCCGGGTCCGGCGTCCGGCCGTCCTGAGGCTTTGGGATGTCCCACTGGGGCACCTCCCCTGTGAGCTGGGTGATGTGAGCTGGGTGACCGCGGTCGTGGCTGGTGCGGGCACATTGTTCGGAACGCCGCTACCCGCGCTGGGGTTACTAGCTCTGCCCGGCGACGAACGCCTGCCGGTGCCCGGAGCCGTTGGTGTAGCCGCCGCCGGCGGTGCATTTGCCCGCCGCCGCGCACGACACCGATTGGACGAACGCCTGCCCGCCCGGGTTGAGGGCGGCGGTGCCCGGCACCTCGATGGCCGGCTGCCAGCTGCCGCTCACCTCGCTGGCCACGAACGCCTGCATGTGCCCGGAGCTGTCGGTGTAAGTCCCGCCGGCGCTGCAGTTCCCAGCCGACGGGCAGGACACCGAAGTGGCGTAGGCGGTCCTGCCCTGGTTGAGGGCGGCGGTGCCGGGGACCTCGGCAGCGGCCTGCCAGACGCCCTTCACCTCGCTCGCCACGAACGCTTGGATGCGGCCGGTGAAGTACGAGCCGACGGCGCTGCAGTTGCCGGCCGAGGCGCACGACACCGAATACATGTCCGCTCCCCCGGCCGTGTTGAGGGCCGCGATGCCGGGCACCTCCCTGGCGGTCTGCCAGCTACCGGCCACCTGGTTGACCACGAACACCTGCCGGGTGGCCACCCCGGAAACAACGCCGTCGCCGTAGGTCCCCCCGGCGCTGCAGTTGCCCGCCGACGCACAGGAGACCGAGACGATCCACGCGCCGCCCTGGTTGAGGGCGGCGGTGCCCGGCACCTCGATGGCCGGCTGCCAGCGGCCGTTCACCTGGCTGACCACGAACGCCTGGCCTGCCCCGGAGCCATCGACGTATTGCCCGCCGGCGCTGCAGTTGCCGGGCGAGGCGCACGACACCGACTGGATGACCGCGCCTCCGCCAGCGCTGCGGGCGGCGGTGCCTGGCACCTCGATGGCCGGCTGCCAGCTGCCGTTCACCTCGCTGGCCACGAACGCCTGGTGGCGCCCCAGGCCGTCCCGGTAATACCCGCCCGCGCTGCAGTTGTTCATCGTCGGGCATGACACCGAGTTGACTTCCCCGTTCCCGCCGGCGTTGAGGGAGCCGGTGCCCGGCACCTTCTGCGCTCTGTGCCAGCTGCCGCTCGCCTCGCTGGCCACGAATGGCTGGGTGTGCCCGGAGGCGTTGGTGTAGTAGCCGCCGGCGCTGCAGTTGCCCCCCGTCGCGCACGACACCGAATAGATCTGCGCGTTTCCGCCGGCGTTGAGGGTGAAACTGCCGGGTACCTCGAAGGCGGTCTGCCAGCTGCCGCTCGCTTCCCTCGCCAGGAACACCTGATGGTGACCGGAGCCGTTGGTGTAGTACCCGCCCGCGGTGCAGTTGCCCGCCGAGGCGCACGAGAGCGACTGGACCTGTGCCTGCCCGCCTTTGTTGAGGGTGCCGGTGCCGGGCGCTTCTCGCGCGGCGTGCCAGGTGCCCGCCGTCACGGTCACCGCCTGACCGGACCCGGCAAGCAGTAACGTGCAGGTCGCGGCCGTGACCGCGGCGATCAGGGCGGCAGAACGTCCTGCGGTCAGCATGGTCTCCCCTGTGTTCGCGTGACAGATGCTGCGGAACGGCAGGTCGAGGCTAGCGCAATTCACCGGGAATCATGTTGTACCGGGATGATTTGGACACGACCGCCCAGGTTGCGGGCGAGGGGAGGCGGCGAGCGGAGCACGTAACCGTTCAGCGTCCACTGCAGCCCCGCCACGCCCGCGCCGAGATCACGGCCGATCGCCGGCAGTGCCACGTTGACGACCGTCGCCTCCAGCAGCACCGTCGCCTCGCCCAGCACCGCCACCGCGAGCACCCAGCGCCCGGCGGCCGACGCCAGCCGCACCGAGCCGGGCCCTCCGCCCTCACCACCCACCGGATGCACCCTTCCTGGCGGTACCGGTGACTCTCACTGTTGTGCCCTGGCCCGGGGGCGTCTGCGCCCGCCAGATCGAGGGAATGATTGCTGACCAGGAACGCCGCTCGATAGGCACTGTCCGCCGAGGCCCCCGGGGGGAGCAGCCTCATGACCGAACCGCAGCCCAGTGACGACTTCGCCGCCTTCCCCGCGCCGGCCGAAGGGATGCTGGTGACGTTGTTCATCACCGTCCGCCAGGTCGCGCGGTCCCGCGACTTCTATTCGCGCGTCCTTGGCGGCACCGTGGTCATAGCCGAGAACCCGTGCACTATCAGGCTGGCCAATTCGTGGATCATCATGAATCCGGGCGGGCCGCCCACCCCCGACAAGCCAGGCATCTCGCTCGTCGACTACGAGCCGGGCAACACCACCTCGATCTTCCTCAACCTGCGGGTCGCCGACATCCAGGCCTGCTACGAGGAGTGGAAGGCCAAGGGGGCCGAGTTCGTGACGCCGCCGATGGACCGCGGCGCGGAGACCCGCTGCTACCTGCGGGACCCGGACGGGTACCTCATCGAGGTCGGCCAGTCCACCGGGCTGCTGCAGGGCCACCTCGCCGCCAAGCGCCCCGAGGACCTGCCCGGCTGACCCGGCCCGGCCTGGCCGCCGGGCGCGGGCTGCTGGCGAGCGCGGGGGGCTACTGCTCGCGGTAGCTGCCGCGGCGGAACTCGTCAGACAGTGACGGGCGGGCCGGCCGCCAGCCGAGCTCGGCGCGGGCCCGGGGCTAGACCAGAGTGACTTGAACCGTCAAGTCAGCCGCCGCTATCGTGAGCGCATGACCGAACGAGCCCGCCGGGAGGCCGGCCAGCCGGCGAAGTGGCTAACCGCCGCGGAAGTGGACTCCTGGCTTTCCGTGGTGCGGATGCTGACGTGGCTTCCCTGGTCGATCGATCAGCAGCTACGGCGCGACTCCGGCCTGGCGATGGTCGAGTACCAGGTCCTGGCCATGCTGTCCAACCGCCCCGCGCGGACCATGCGGATGAGCTCGCTCGCCGAGGTCACCAACGCCTCACTGTCCCGGCTGTCGCACCTGGTCAAGAGGCTTGAGGGGCGGGGCCTCGTGCGGCGCGAGCCTGACCCCGCCGACGGGCGCTTCACCAATGCCATCCTGACCGAGAAGGGCTTCCAGATCCTGGCCGACGCGGCCCCCGCACACGTGGCGCACGTGCGATCGCTGGTCATCGACGTGCTGTCGCCCGAGCAGCTGCGGCGCCTCGGCCTCACCGCGGACCGGATCATGTCGCGCATCGACACCTCCGGCATCAACTAGCTGCCCAGCCGGATCGGGCGCCGTGGTCAGCCGGGATCGGGTGCCGCCTCCCCCGGGCCGGGCGGCTGTGCGGGTTCCGGGACGGTGGTGCCGAGCAGCGGCTCGTCAGCGGAGCGGAGGTCGGCGGCGGGCAGGCCGCCCGGGTAGAGCCGCCTGACCTCCCCGGCCACGGCGATGGCGATCTCGACGTGCTGGCGGCGGCTGGCGGCGTAGAAGCTCTGCGCATCCGCGCTGTGCTTCGGGCGGGCGTGCAGCGGCTTGTCGCTCACCGCGAGCAGGGTGGCGGTGGGGATCCGGTAGCGGAACCCGTTCGCGGCCACGGTCGCGGATTCCATGTCCACCGCGAGCGCGCGGGATGCCTGCAGCTGGCCAGCGACCATCGCCAGCTGCAGCTCCCAGTTCCGGTTGGCGGTGGTGAAGACGATGCCCATCCGGCTGCGCAGGCCGCGGCTGGTGAGCTGCCCGAGCAGCAGGGAGTTCAGGGTGTGGTTGGCGACCACCGGGACGCTGAGCGGCAGCATCTCGTCCAGGACCCGGTCGTCGCGCATGTAACCGGCCGCCAGCACCAGGTCCCCGATGTCCTGGTGGTTACGCAGGCCGGCGCAGTGCCCGATCATCAGTATCAGGTCCGGCCGGAGCACGGCGAGGTGGTCGGTGATCGTCTTGGCGTTGGACGGGCCGACGCCGATGTTCACCATGGTCAGCCCGGCCCGCTCCGGCAGCTGGTAGTGCCAGGCGGGCATCTGGCGGCCGTCGGCGTCGGGTCCGGTGCAGCCGGGCAGGACGGCGCGGAACTCCGCCAGATGCCAGGAGTAGTTGGTCAGCAGCACGTACCGCTGGAACATCTCGGGGGCGGTACCCGTGTAGTGCCGCAGCCGGTCGATCGACAGGGCCATCCGCTCGGGGCTGAACAGGAACAGCTTCTTGCGCCGCAGATCCCAGCGGCTCTCGTCGAGAGCCGCCCCGAACTCCGGGTCGTGCAGGTCAACCGCCTCCCGGCCGGGGCAGACCGACATCCGGGCGCCCCGGGCCGCGAGCCGGCCCAGCTCCCGCTCCAGGTACCAGCGGATCGCCCGGGGCGAGGCGAACTCGCCTTCGAGCACGGGATTATGCGCGGACCAGGGCCGCTCGACCGTCAGCCGCGGATAGCGGCCGGCCCGGTCGGCCGCCTCCATGGCGTCGCACAGTTCCCCGACCGCTGCCGCTTGCTGCCCGTCAGAGATGGCCGAGAAGTCCGCGGACAGGGTCACGTGCCCATGATGCCAGGACGTGAACGGCCCGGTAACCGCCCAGTTCCCGGGCGCATGGTTCCGCTAGCTGCCTGCGGGTTTGCGCTGGGCGGTGCGGTAGAGGCCGGCCAGCTCGCCGGTGGTCGTGGCGTCCTCAGGGGCCTTGTCGTCCCGGTAGCGGCCGGTGAACCTCGGGAACCGCATGGCGAGCCCGGCATCGTCCTTGAGCTGGCCCCAGGCGGCTGTGTAGGTGGGCGAGAGGGTCAGCTCGGCGCTGAGGATCTCGAGCACGAGCCCGGGCTCGAACCAGACGTCGGGCTGCTGCCGCGCGTCGACCCGGGCGGGCCGGACGGCCCGGGCCAGCGGCGCCAGCCGGGCGGGCAGCGCCGCCAGTTCGGCGTCGGAGAAACCGGTGCCGCACTTGGTCACGGTGCGGAACACGTCGGCGGCCGGGTCGTAGGCGGCGAGCAACAGCGCGCCGTAGACGCCGCGGCGGCGGCCCCGCCCCGCGAACGCGCCGACCACGACCAGGTCGGCGGTGTCGGACAGCTCCGTGCGGTAGTCCCGCTTGAGCTTGATCCACAGCCAGCCGCGGGCGCCGGCCTGGTAGACGGCGGCCGGGCCGACCGACTTGCACACCAGCCCCTCGCACCCGTCGGTGACCGCCTGCTCGAACGCGGTCTCAAGCGCGGCCGGGGTCCCGGCCTCGGTGGCGGTGGTCAGCCGCAGCTGCGGCGACACGGTGACCGCCGCCGCCAGCGCCGCCCGCCGCCGCGGGTAGGGCAGCCGGGTGAGGTCGGCACCGTCGGCGTACAGCAGCTCGAAACAGAACAGGCCCACCGGCACGTCGGCCATCGCCTCGGAGATCCCGTGCTTCCGGCGGCGGAACATGACCTCCCCGAACGGGTGCAGCTCACCGGCGGCCGCGTCGTAGGCGACGACTTCGCCCTCCAGGATCGCCTCGGCGGGCCCAAGTCCCGCTGCCAGTGCCTCGACCACGTCAGGGAACTGGCTACTGACCCGTTCCAGCCGCCGGGTGTACAGCTCAATCTGCCCGTCGGCGGTCTTGTGCGCCTGCACCCTGACCCCGTCGTACTTGTACTCGGCCGCGCACCGGCCGCCGAGCTTCGCCAGGATCTCGGCGGGCTCGGACAGCCGCTGCGCGAGCATGGCCCGCACCGGGTTGCCCGGCTGCACCCGCAGTTCCTCGACCGCGGCCAGCCCGCCTGCCGCCAGGGCCGCGGCGACCTTGCCCAGGTCGCAGCAGATGTTGTAGGCCCGTTCCAGCACCGGCCGGTCGGCCCGGCCGCCCGCATGCACCTGGGCGAGCGAGTCCAGGATGGTGGGCGTGCCGATCCCGAGCCGCAGGTTCCCGGTGACCAGGCGCAGCAGGTAACGGGCCTCCAGCGGGGTGGCCTGCCCCAGCAGCCCGGCCAGCAGGCCCAGCTTGCGGCCCTGCGACCCCTGCCCAGCGGCCGCGGCGATCTGGTGCAGCGTGTCCACCACCACCGCCACCGGCAGGCTGGCCGGGCGGTCAGCCGCGGCCGCGGCCAGCAGCTGCTCGCCGGCCTGGCCGAGGTCACCGGCCTCCCGCACGCTGGCCGCGGCGTCCTCCGCGCCGGTGCCGGCGGCCGTGGCCAGCGCCCGGACCGCCAGCTTCTCGGCCAGGCCCAGGTCCACCCCGGCGAACTCCGGCGCGATCAGGCCCTGGCACAGGTAACACACCGTGGCTAGCAGCCCGTCCGGGGTCGCCGCCAGCAGCTGCGCCAGCCGTTCGATCAGCGCCAGCCTGCCGCTCACCCGTTCCAGATCGCGGTAAGCCTCGGCGACGACCTCATACTTCACGGCGGCCCCCTCACCCCGCTCGATCATGACATGCCCCGTCGCGCCGGAAGCGCCCGCCATGCGCGGCCCCGGGTCCGGGGCCGAGGGTACCTGCCCCGTGTCAGCCGGCCCGGTACCGGCGCAGGGCCAGGGGCGCGAATACGGCGGTAAGGATGACGCAGGCAGCGAGCACGTAACCGATGTGACCCACGGTCGCGGTGCCGGCCATCAGCCCCCGCACCGCGGTCACCAGGTGGGTGACCGGGTTGATATGGACGAATGCCTGCAGCCAGCCGGGCAGGGTGGCGGGGGCGACGAAGATATTGCTGACGAACGCCAGCGGGTAGGTGACGGCCTGGGTGATGCCGAGCGCCGCGCCGGGAGCCTTGACCACCAGGGCGAGCGCGGTCCAGGCCCAGGCGAGGCTGAAGCTGAACGCCAGCGCGAGCAGCACGGCGGTCACGGTGCCTGGCACGCCCCCGTCGGGGCGGAAGCCGAGCGCCCCGCCGAGGCCGATGACCACGGCTGCGGCGGCGGCGTACCGGGCCAGGTCGGCCAGCAGCGCCCCGGCCAGCGGGGCGATCGGCCGGATCGGCAGGGTGCGGTACCGGTCGAAGACGCCGTTGGCGATATCGGTGCTCAGCGTGGACCCGGTACTGCCGGTAGTGACCAGCAGGGTCATCACCAGGATCCCCGGCACCAGGTAGCCGACGTACCGGCCGGCCGAGCCGCCGATGGCGCCGCCGAACAGGTAGGTGAACATGAGCGTGAACACCACCGGGTGCACGGCAATGTCGAACAGCTGCACCGGGACCCGGCGGATCTTCAGCAGTGCCCGCCACGCAAACGACAATGAGGCCGAGATGGCGCTGGGCGGCGCCGGCTGCTGCGCGGTGACCAGCACAGCGAGCGGTGGCGGGCTGCCGGCGGTCGTGGCTGCGGCGGTCATGCGGCATCCTCCTCATGGGCTGTGCCCGGCGCGGCGGTGTAGCCGGTAAGGGCCAGGAAGACCTCTTCCAGTTGTGGCTGGGCGAGGCCGAACTCGGTGACCGCGATGCCGGCGCCGGACAGCGCGGCGAGCACGCCGCTGAGCTCGCCGCCAGGGCCGCCGGTGCCGGTCGCGGCCGGCACCGGGGCCGACAGGGCGGCCGGGTCAGCGCCGGGACGGGCCGGGGCCTGCAGGGTGCGCGCCAGGATCTGCGCGGCCCGGGGCCGGTCGGCGGGGTCGTGCAGCCGTAGCCGCAGGACGCTGGTGCCGGCGGAGGCCTTGAGCTCGCCGCTGGTGCCTTCGGCGATGACCCTGCCGTGGTCGATCACGGCGATCCGGTCGGCGAGCCGGTCGGCTTCGTCGAGGTACTGGGTGGTCAGCAGCACGGTCGTGCCGGCGGTCACCAGCACCCGCAGGGCGTCCCAGACCTGGTGGCGGCTGCCAGGATCGAGCCCGGTGGTCGGCTCGTCGAGGAACAGCAGGCCGGGGGTGGCGATGAGGCTGGCGGCGATGTCGAGGCGGCGGCGCATGCCACCGGAATAGCTCTTGACCAGGCGGCCGGCCGCATCGGTCAGCGCGAACGCCGCCAGCAGATCGCCGGCGCGGGCCGCGGCGGCCGGCCGCGGGTAGCCGCGCAGGCGGGCCAGCAGGACGAGGTTCTCCCGGCCGGTGAGGTCCTCATCCAGGGAGGCATACTGGCCGGTCAGGCTGATCCTGGCCCGCACGGCGCCGGGTTCGCTGACCACGTCATGGCCGAACACCCGCGCGGTGCCGGCGTCCGGCCGCAGCAGCGTGGCGAGCATCCGGATGGTCGTGGTCTTCCCGGCCCCGTTGGGGCCGAGCACGGCATACACCGTGCCGGCCGGCACGGCCAGGTCAACCCCGTCGACCGCCCGGACCTGGCCGAACGTCTTCACCAGGCCGGTGGCCTCAATGGCGAGGCCGGGATCCGAAGTCATGAGCGGGTCACCGTTCGTCGACGAGGTCGGCGTTCTCCGCGGTGACGTCGGTGACGAGCGCGAACGCCGCCGTCGCCGCCGGCAGGGCCGGCGCGCCGGCCAGGGCCGCCGCCAGGTTCGCGGCGGAATCCCAGCGCCACATGTCGGCCCAGGTGCCCTCGTCCACCTTGGTCAGCCGCGCCTCGGTGAGCCCGGGGAACGCCGCCCTGACCGCGGAAATCAGCTCCGCGCGCCGGGTGATCACCTCCGTGGCGCGAGCCGGGTCGGCCTTGAAGCGGGTCGTGCGGATGATAGTCATCGTAGTCCTCCTCTAGAGTTAAGCTCTATAGTTAAGCTCTAGTGTTACACTATAGTCGTGAGCCCAGTCAACAGGACCAAGCAGGCGGACAAGGCCCGGCAGACCAGGCGCCGCATCACCGGCGCCGCCCATGACCTGTTCACCGAGCACGGCTACGGCGCGACGACCCTGCAGGACGTCGCCGACCGGGCCGGCGTCGCGGTCCAGACCATCTACTTCACGTTCGGGAACAAGCGATCACTGCTGAAGGAAGTGGTCGACACCTCGATCGCCGGCGACGACCAGCCGGTCGCGACCCTGGACCGGGCCTGGTTCCGCGACGCCCTCGCCGCCGCTGACGCGCCCGCACTGCTCAGGCAGCTGATCCAGGGCACCCGCCAGATCATCGCCCGGGTGGCGCCCATGATGGACGTGCTCCGCACCGCGGCCGCGACCGACCCGGAAATCGCCCGGCTCTGGCCGCAGGACGCCGACCCGCGGTACGCCGTCCACCTCGCCGCCGCCAGCGCCCTCGTGGGTAAGCCGGGCGCCCGGCCCGGGGTGCCGGCTGAGCACGCGGCCGACCTGCTGTACGGCCTGCTCAGCCCCGAGCTGTACCGCCTGTACGTGCGTGACCGTGGCTGGACCGCCGACAGCTGGGAGCACTGGACGTACCAGACCCTGTGCTCCCAGCTTTGTGACGGCTGAGCTCAGTTGCCGTTGCCTCCCGCTGCCGGGGCCCAGGGCGCGGCCACCAGCCAGCTCGTGTCCGCCGCCCAGCCGGCGCTGGCGTCCCAGGGATTGCTGCCGCCGTCGGCAGCGAGGAAGACGGTGCCGTTGAAGTCGCGGATGTACCGGCCTGGGAAGTTCACCGACTGGAACGACGTGCCCTGACCGCTGTTGCCGGCCGCCGGGCAGAAGGTCGCGTCCTGGGAGAACAGCGAACTGCCGTCATTGAGCTGCAGGTGGAACTGGAAATTCTGGTGCCGCAGGTAGCTGCCGGGCTTGTTGACCGACTCGAACGAGACGCAGTCAGGGCTGGCCAGCCCGGCCGCCTCCACGAACGTGGCGTCCTGCTTGTCGGCGGCCGGGCTGCCGGCCGTCACCGGCGCAACGACAACAAGGTCATCGGAGTCGTCGTGCTTGAGGTAGCCGGAGTTGCCGCCGGCTGAGGTGGTCTGCAGCGAGACCCGCGGGCCCGGGTCCAGGCCGAGGCCCTGGTTGGCGGCACCGGGTGTGGGATGGCTGGTCACCGAGAAATCGGCGCAGTTGCTGTCGGTGTCGGTGCCGTCGGGCAGGCGGATGTCGCTCCTGCCGGCGCCGCCCGGCGAGGGCGCGAAGCAGCCGCCCTGGCCTGCTCCGGAGGCGCCCTGGTAGCCCTCGGCCGACGATGGGTCGACCAGGTCGCCGTAGTTGAGGCTGTCGGCCACCAGGCCGCGGGCGTCGCGCAGCACCATGGCGCCGGCGCTGGCCGAGAGGGCAGGCCCGCCGAACCACTGGTCAGGTGCTGGCGGGCCCTGGTAGCCCGCGTTCGTCACGGCGGCGTCGACCACCGGCTCGTTGATCGGGTGACTGCTGGCGAGTGGCTTGTCGAGGGTGATGCCGCTGCCCAGCGACTGCACCGGCTCGTTGCTCGAGTGCGCGAACCGGGTCGCCGGGCTGAAGGTGACGCCGGTGCCCCGGTCGCTGAAGGGAAGGTTGGACGCGTGGCCGGATTTCAGCGGCGCGGTCAGGGTGAGGCCGGTGCCGCCGGCGCCGGAGGTGCCCACCGACGCGACGGTGACGGTCTCGGTCCGCGAGCCGATGTCGAGCCGGATCTTGTCGCCGGCGGTGATGTTGCTGGTCGAGGTGACCTTGATGGCGGTGTCGCCGGCGGCCGCCGCGGCCGCGAGCCGGGCCTGCGTGCCCGGCGTGCCGACGGCCGTCACCGTGGCTGTTTCCAGCGTGTCCCCGAAGCCGATGACCATCTTCTGGCCGGCCTTGAAGCCCGCCGTGCTGGTGACGGGCACGTTGGTCGAGCCGGCCGGGACAGTGACCGGGCCGTCGGGCACGGGCTGCCACAGCGGTGTGCTGACGTTCCCGGGGCTGACGATGGTCGCATTGTGACCGTTGCCCGACGAGTCCAGCGCGGTTTCACCGGAGTCCTCGTCGAATTTGTACGAGGCAACGTTGCCGGCGCCCGGCTGCCCGCCGGCCAGCGCGCCGATATCGCCGGCGGACAGAGCGTGGTCGTAGATCTGGAAGTCGTCCACGGTGGCCGCCAGGAACGGGTCGGCGCTGAATTGCGACCGGCCGATCCAGTTCTGGTTGGTGGCGCCCAGATCGGCGGGGGTGAGGGTCATGTTGTTGTTGGTCGCCACCGGCTGGCCGTTCACGTACAGCGTCCCGGTGCTGCCTGACAGCGTCACCGCCACGTGCGACCAGGTGTTCAGCGGCAGCGTGCCGGGACCGTTGAGCTGCTTCTCGGCGCCGTTGCCGCTGGCGGTGATGGCGAACCGGAGCGGGCCGCCGCCGGCACTGAGCGTCAGGAACATGTAGTTGCCGGTACCGGTGCCGAAGTCGAACACGCGGGACCAGGCGGAGTTGGCGGACGGATTGACCCACGCGGAGATCGTGAAGTCGTGCAGCCCGCTGACGATGCCGTCCGGCAGGCCGACGTACTCGTTGTTGCCCGACAGCTTGACGGCGTTGCCGATTTCGCCAGGTACCCGGGGGCCGGTCGCGCCGGTGTTGGTGACGTGGGCGATGGTGCGGGTCTCCGCGCCGGAGCCGGTGCCGATCTGGACCTGCTGGCCGGGAGCGAGGCCGGTCGTGCTGCGGAGGCTGAGGGTGGTGTCGCCCGCGCTGGCGGGGACCGCCAGCCCGGAGCCGGCGAGGCCGAGCAGGTAGGAGCTGTGCCCGGCGAGCTTCGTCCCGGCCGGGACGGTCACGGCCGAGAAGACCGGCTGCTGGGCCGGGTGCTCGGTCAGGGTCCAGTTCGACAGGTCGACGGCGCTGCCGCCGGCGTTGTACAGCTCGATGAACGAGTTGGTCGGGTTGGCGCCGGTGCCGGCGCGGAACTCGTTGATCTTGATCGGGCTGACGTTCCGCACCCGCTCGGTGGTGGTCTCGGATTGCCTCGCTGCCTGTCCGGGGTCCGTCCACGAGGCGTTGCCGGTCAGGTCGCCGTTGAAGGCGGCCGGGCCCGAGGTGACCCGGAACGTCGCGCTCACGCTCGCACCGGGCGCGACCGAATCGAACGTCTTCGACGTGTCGGTGGTGCCGGGGACGACGGACGTCCACTGCTTGTCAGGCACGGAAACGCTCAGCTTGACGCCCGCCGCGGCCGACCCGGTGGTGTTCGTGAAGGTCACGGCGGCGTCCTGGGAGGACCCCGGCGTGAACGTCTGCAGCCCCGGCGGGGTGGCGGTTGCCGAGGCCGGGGTCAGGCTCAGCCGCTGCAGGTCGTACTTGGCGGCCACGACGTTGGCCTGAACCTTCTGATCGGTGGCGTCGGACGGGTAGCCGGCCGTCATCACGCCCTCGTAGAAGGTGCCCTGCGAACCGTTGCTGTTGTCGCCGCCGTTGCCCAGCACGATGGCCCCCTGCTTGCGCATGGGGTCATAGCTGGCGTCGACGCGCGGCCCGTCGAACATCGTCGACAGGTCGCCCGTCTGCGCGTCGCCGCCCAGCGAGGCCCAGTGATGCGGCTCTCCCTTGGCCACGGCGGTGACGAACCGCGATGTGATGTTCGGCAGGGTGGCGCAGAGCTTGGAGGTGGTCCCCTGGTTGACGCAGCCGACGAGGTTGTTCTCCTGGTCGGTCATGATCCACGGGCCGGGCGGGTTGCCGTGGTACCAGGCGGTGGCGTTGCCGAAGTAGGAGGTTTCCATGGTGCCGTTGCCATCGTCGCGGCTGTCGATCTCGGCGTTGCCGTAGTCGAAGCAGCAGCCGTTGTTGAAGTGATGGCCGTCAAGGACCCAGTACATGCCCTCTGGCTGGTCGCCGGTCGCGGTCCCGGAGGGGTCGTTGTTGCGCAGCCCCATGCCCGGCTCGATGAAGACCCCGTAGGCCTTGTGGCCGGTGATCGTGACCGGCGCCATGTCCGCGACCGGCAGGTTGTTGAACCCGCCCAGGGCCGGGCCGCTGAACCCGCCGCGGGGTGCCTGCGTGAGGTCGTTGTGGTTGGGCGACTGGTCGTACACCTTCGTGATGAGGCAGGTCGTGTTGGCGCAGAACGTGTCCTGCGCGGCCGCGTCCGCGTAGCCGCCCGGATCGGGGAACGGCAGCGCGCGGGGCTGGACGACGCCGATGTTCGTGACCGCGTTGTCCGACAGGCGCCTGACCTGGTAGAGCGGGCCGTTGTAAGAGGCGTACAGGGCCCGCGTGGTGCTGTGGGCGGCGACGCAGGGGGTACCGCCGGCGGCGTAGATGTCACAGGGGCCCTGTGGCCGCGGCGGCGCGGCCGGCAATGCTGCGGGCACCGGCGCGGCGGCCGCGGCGGCTGGGGCGGCGGCCGCTAACGCCGGTGCGGTGGCCGCGAACGTGATACCGATCGGCACAACCGCGATCGCCATGGCGGTGGTGAGGATGCCAAGACGGGCGCGCCGGATGGGGGACCGTAACCTGACGAGGAATCCCAGCATGTCGAATAGCTCCTGTCCTTGAGGACCCGCTCCCCAAGAGCCGGCAAGGCCTGACGACGGGACTGCGTGCCCGCGGGTAAAGCGGGCTTCGCCAACTGACCACGCGCTAGTTTGTTAGCGCTCACAGAAGTGAGCATCAGCCGGCCCCGGATATCTGTCAAGGGGGCCGGCCGCAACCGCCTGGCGCCACTATGACGGGGACGATGGGCTACCGCCTGACCGTGCTGTCCGGCAGGACCGGGCGGCCAGGCCATAGAGAACGCCGCCGAGGAGGAAGTAGCCCTCGACACTGGCGGTAGATGCAAGCGTGTAGGCAGAGGGATGGGCCGTGCCAAGGGTGTGCTGGTAGCTGAGGCCGGTAATGCCGCCGGCCGAGATTCCGAGGTCGCGGACGACGTCGTCGAGCAACCCCGATGCTCCTCGCGCGGCGAGCAGCGCGCAGCCCGCCCACAGCAAGCCGACGAGCAGCCGCCGGTAAGCCCCGCCCGCCCTGCCCCGCAGCAACGCGACCGGAACGGCGAAGCCGGCCGCGAACATGAGAGCCACCGCGATGGTGAACAGCCATCCGCCCAGGCTCGCCGGTGTGCCGGGCAGTGCCCCGGGGGCGTCCCCGAGGCCGATCCTGCCGCCGAGATACCAGTACCCGTGCATCGCCGTGAACACAGCGGCCCACGCAAGTGCCCACCACAGCGTCCGAGCGGATGACGTTGCGGGGATGCGGGCAACGGTGGCCTGCTGGGGCCCGGTCATGGTGCTCCCTTCGCCGGCCCGGGGCCGATCGGCTGCCCGGTCAATCCGGGCGCCGCTGAGCCCGGGTCGTCTCGCGCACGACCGCCCACGCGTCGGCGACCGGGCCCACGTGCCCGAGCTTGTCGGGGTTGATCACGGCGCGGATGGCCTGGATCTGCCCGTCGAGGATGTCGAGCGCCCAGGTGTTGACGACCTTGCCGTCCCGGTCGCGGAAGATCGCCCCCGGCTGGCCGTTGACCTGGTGCTGCTGCACGACGCCGCCGATCCGGGCGAACGCCGGGACCAGCGCGGCAAGCATCCTGGCCACGTTCCCGGCGCCGCAGATGCCGTGGCCCCACTGCGGGGCCTTGCCGCCGCTGTCGCTGACCAGCTGGACATCTGCGGCCAGCAGTTCGGCCAGCGCGCCGACGTCGCCTTCGCGGAAGGCGCCGAAGAATCGCTCGGCGAGTTCCTCCCGCTCGCGCCGGCCGGCCTCGAACCGGGGCCGGCCGGCGTCCATGTGGCGGCGGGCCCGCACCGCGAGCTGGCGGCACGCCGCCTCCGAGCGGCCGACGGCCGCCGCGATGTCGGGGAAGCCGAACCCGAAGACCTCCCGCAGCACGAAGACCGCCCGCTCCGGCGGCGTGAGCCGCTCGAGCAGCAGCAGGGCCGCCATCGACACCGAGTCGGCCAGCTCCGCCGACCGCTGCGGGTCCTGGTAGGGGTCGGCCAGCAGCGGCTCGGGGAACCACGCGCCGTCGTACTGCTCCCGCCGGAAGCGGGCCGAGCGCAGCACATCGATCGAGATCCTGGTCACCACGGCCGACAGGAACGCCCGGACCGAGGCGGGCCTGGTCCCGGAGGCGTCATAGCGCAGCCAGGTCTCCTGCACCGCGTCCTCGGCCTCGCTGACGCTGCCGGTGATCCGGTAGGCGATCGAGAACAGCAGCGGCCGCAGTTCCTCGAACTCCTCCGCCCGGCTCACGTCAGCCTCCGCCACGGTCACGCCAGGTCCTGCCGGAAGCCCTGCCGCCACGAGGGGTAGCGCAGCTGCCAGCCGAGCTCGGCCTTGGCCTTGGCGTTGGCGAAGCCGCGGCCCTCGGTCATCATGATCACCGCGACCTCCCCTGCCAGCAGCCGGGCCAGCCACACCGGGAGCCGCATCGGCCGCTTGGCCCCCGCGCACTCGGCCAGGTACGGCAGCCACTCACTGGCTGGCGCCGGCTCGTCGTCGACGATGTTGAACACGCCCCGCGCCCGCTGCTCCACCGCCAGCACGGTTGCGCTCGCCGCGTCGTCGAGATGCACCCACGAGCCGTAGCCGGCGGCGTTCCCCACGAGCGGGAACTGCCGCTTGCGCACCAGCGTGACCTGGTCGTCGGTGGCGCCCGGCCCGTAGAGCGCGCCGTAGCGCAGGACCGCTCCGCCGGCCTTCCCGACCGCGTCCTCGACGTGACGCAGCGCCGCCATCGACGCCTGCGCCGCGGTGCCGGTCATCGCCTCCAACGGGTCCAGCTCGGTCTTCACCCAGCCGCCCGCGCGGATCCCGTTCCAGTTGGCGTAGCCCTG
>JAIRTY010000405.1 GCA_031254715.1 Nocardiopsaceae bacterium
GCCGGCCCGCTGCCGCGGGCCGGCCGCCCTGTCCCGTGCCATCCTCGCTGGGTGCCGCTACCACCGCGCGAGACCTCCGCCCAGTCGGGAGCCGAGCCTCATCCGGAGATCCCGGCCGCGGCGCAGTCCTTCTGGTACTTGCCCTTGCACAGCTGCTTCGCGGGCACGAACCCGTCCGCGATGATCGTCGAGTTCATATTCGACGGCGTGACCCATTGGGGCGTCAAGAGCACCGACGGCACGCTGACGTTGGACTTGGTGTCCGCGGTCTTGCCGTTGACGAGCGCGGCCGGCGGGGTGGCCCCGGCCCGCAGGTACATCGCGAGTGCCGCGGCCGCCTGGGCCTCCAGGTAGATCGGCTTGTACACGGTGCCGCACTGGTAGCCCGACAGCACGTTCTGCAGCCCGATCAGGGTCGCGTCCTGGCCGGTGATGGGGAAGGACTTGGCCTTGACGCCCTTGCGCTGGAGGTAGGTGATGATCGGGGCCGCGTTCTCATCGTTGGGCATGAGCACGGCGTTGATGGTGGGGTGGGCGGTGAACTGCTGCTGGAACTCGGTCAGCGCGGTCGGCGGGTCCCAGGTCCCGGCCGCCTTGCCGACCTGCTTCCACTTGCCCGCGCTGAAGAACGGCTTCATGACCGCGTTGTAGCCGTCGCCGAACAGGGTGGCGTTGTTGTCGGTCGGGTCGCCGTACATGACCAGCACGTCCGGCTTCGCAACCTGCCAGGCGCTGATGCAATTCGCCAGGCCCTGCCCGAGCAGCTTGCCCACGTTCACGTTGTTGAAGCTGACGTAGTATTTCCGGCTGCCGCCCAGGGTGAGCCGGTCATAGTCGACGACCGCCACCCCGTGCGAGGCGGCGTACTTCTCGATCTGGGTGCCCACGCCGGAGTCCAGCGGGTCCATGATCAGCACGCTCGCGCCCTTGGTGATCGCGGTCTGCGCGTCGCTCAGCTCGGTCGAGTCACTTCCCTGCGCGTTCTGCACGGTGAACTGGGATGACGACAGCCCGGCCGCCTTCAGTGCCTTCGTTAGGTACGGCGCGTCAAATTCGACATACCGGGCCGAGCTCACGGTGTCAGGGAGGATCACCGCCACGTTGCCCTTGCCCTTGCTGGCCAGCGGCTTCAGCCCCGACATCGCCGAGAAGTCCCGGGTGAAGGAGGTTGCCGAGATGGACGGCACGCTGGCGCTCGGGCTGGCGCCGGCACCGCTGGACGACGAGCCGCTGCTCCCGCACGCCGCTGCGACTAGGCCGAGTGCGCAAATTCCCGCTGTTGTTGCCAATCTGGTGGCGACTGGTTGCAAGGAAACCCTCCTTGTTGCTCGCCAAACTCCGCTAAGCAGCCGGCAGGAAAAGCCAGGTCCCGGCTGATGACCACTGACAGTAGGGCGCGGCGCATAAACGCCCCGTGAACATCGGAGTGGGCCCATTAACATTCCGTGAACGCGGGCACGGGCGCCGGGGCCCGCCGCGTCAGTCCGGCGCCATCCGGTACCCAGCCCGCGGGTGGGTGAGGATCAGCGGCGGGCCGCCCGCGGATTCCAGCTTGGCCCGCAGCCGCCGGACATAGACGCGGACGTACTCGGTCTGCGTGACATAGCCCTGGCCCCACACCCGCCGCAGCAGGTGCGCGTGGGTGAGGAGCTTGCCGCGGTTGATGGCCAGCTCCCGCAGCAGCGCGAACTCGGTCGGCGTCAGGTGCACCGGCTGCCCGCGGGCGGTCACCTGCTGGCCCGCGAGGTCGATTACGACGTCGCCCGCCACCAGCACCGGCGGGGCGGCCTCCGGCGGGCTGACCGGACGGGTGCGGCGCAGCGTGGCGACGATCCTGGCGAGCAGCTCCTCGATGCTGAACGGCTTGGTCAGGTAGTCGTCCGCGCCCACGTGCAGCGCGGTCACCTTGTCCCGCTCACCGCCGCGGGCGGACACGACGATGATGCCGACGCCGGAGCGCTCCCGTATCTGCCGGCACAACTCGAAGCCGTCGGCCTGCGGCAGCATCAGGTCCAGCAGCACGATGTCAGGGTCCTCGGTCTCGAGCAGTTGCAGGGCGCGCGCCCCGTCGGCCGACACGATCGTGTCGAACCCCCGCACCGCGAGGTTGGAGCGGATGAGGTCGACGATGTTGGGGTCGTCCTCCACCAGCAGGGCGCGCGTGCTCGCCACCGCGTCAGGCGTCATTGGCCTTGCCCTTCCCGGCGCTGGCCGGCAGTCGCACCGGGCCCGGCTTCGCGGCGCCGTCCGGTCCCGCCCCGGCATCCGGCTTCGCGCCGGCGTCCGGGTCGGCCGCTTCCACCGGCAGCCGGATCCGGAAGCAGGTTCCCTGCCGGGCCGGCCCGGGCTCGATCTCGCCGCCGTGTGCCGCCACGATCCCGTGCGCGATCGACAGTCCCAGGCCCGCGCCGGCGCTGGCGGAATGACCCCGGCGGCGGGGCTCGAACGGCGCGGCGGCCAGGTCCGGCGGGAGCCCGTTCCCGTCGTCGGTGACGCTGATGACCACCTGGTCCTGGCCGCCGGGCGCGGCGGTGACCCGTACCCGGGTGCCGGCCGGATTGTGCCGGAAGGCGTTGTCGAGCAGGTTGACGAACACCTGTTCGAGCCGGTCGTGATCCGCCCACACGGCCGGCAGCGCGGGCTGGCACGAGACCTCCACCCCGGTCGCGGCCGGCTGCGGCAGGCAGGCGATCGCGGCCTCCAGCATCAGCGGGATGTCGCACCAGTCCCGCTGCAGCCGCAGGATCCCCGACTCGATGGCGGAGAAGTCGAGCAGGTCGCCGACGAGCCGGCCGAGCCGCGCCGACTCGGCCGCCATCCGGGCCAGGAACCGCTGCTGCGAGTCGGCGTCCCAGACCACATCGGTCTGCAGCAGGCTGGTCGCGTAGCCGCGGATGGCGGTGAGCGGGGTACGCAGCTCGTGGCTCAGCCGGGTCAGGAAGCTGCGCTGGAGCTCCTGCGACCGGCGCAGCGCCGCGGCCTCCTCGTGCGCCAGCACCGCTGCCTCCCGCTCCAGCGCCAGCCGCAGCGAGTGCGCCGCATCCTCCATCAGCGCGACCGCGTCCGCGCTGGCCGGCCGGGCCTGCCAGCCGGCGACCAGCACCGCGGGCCCGCCGGGAGCCGGGAAGGTCACCGTCAGCTGCCCGTGGCCGTCGGTGCTCCTCGCCCTGCCGTCGTGACGGGTTCCCGCGAGGGCGCGGACGGCGGCGTCGCGCACCGGCCGGGACGGCTGGCCGGAGCCGCCGCTGCCGGAGTGAGCGCGGCAGGCCGGCGGCCCGTCCGCGGCCAGCGACAGCAGCGCCACCTCGTCCGCCTGCAGGCCCCGCCGCAGCGAGCGCAGCGC
>JAIRTY010000461.1 GCA_031254715.1 Nocardiopsaceae bacterium
GGGGGTGGCGGCGCCGCGCGCGAACACCTGCACCCGCAGCGGCACCTGCGGGTGCTTGCCGTCGAGCGCGATGCTCACCCGCCCCACCAGCGACCGGCTGTCCTTCGGGGCGAGCACGAGCTGGTAGGCGGGCTGCCCGGCCACCATCACGTTGCTCTGGCTGCTGACCGTGGTGGTCGGGCCCACCGCCGCCAGCACCCGCTGCGCCGCCTGCTGCGGGGTCAGCGGGGTGCCTGACGGCTCCGGCGTGGCGTGCTGCGCGCCGTGACCGGCATGGCTTCCAAGCGCGTACCTGGTGACCGTGTTCGTCGTGCTCTGCCAGACCCAGGCGGACTGCCCGCTGCGGATGAAGTCCGACTCGCCCATCTGGACCGGTGCCGCCAGCCGGACGTGCTGCGGGTCGGCGTACCAGACCCGGACCGTGTGCGAGCCGGTCAGCAGCGAGGAGAACGACGTCGGCTGCTGCATGCCGGGAAGCTGCGGGATACCGAGCTTGGCCGTCTCCACCACGGTGCCGGTCAGCGGTGGCGGCGGGCTGGTGGTGGCGGCGACCGCCGCCAGCAGCTGCGCGGGTGAGCGCTTGGCCAGCGCCGGTGACGCCTGCGCGACGCCGATCACCGATCCGGCGGTGACCGCCGCGGCCACGGCGACCGCCCCGGCCGGAACGGCCCACCTCGTCTGACGGGTCATCCTCACCGCTTGCCACCCCTCTCGCCGTGCGATCCTACGCCTGCCCGCGTGGCGGCTCCTTGTCAGTGTGCGGCAGGCTGCCTGTGGCGATCCTGAGACGCTCCGTGGTCCCCGGGTCAGTTCACCCCGCCGGGTGCGCCACACTGTGGGTGCAGAGGGCGGCGCGGGACGGGGAGCGGCGCGGGACGGGGAAAGGACCGGCGGTGCGGGTACTGGTGGTTGAGGACGAGCAGCGGCTCGCCGCGGCCGTCCGCCGGGGGCTGCAGGCGGAGGGGTTCGCGGTGGACCTCGCCCACAACGGCCCGGACGGGCTGCACCTGGCCCGGGAGGGCGGGTACGACGCGGTGGTGCTCGACCTGATGCTGCCGGGCCTGTCCGGCTACCGGGTGTGCCAGCAGCTGCGGGCCGAGGAGAACTGGGTGCCCATCCTCATCCTGTCCGCCAAGGACGGCGAGTACGACCTGGCCGACGGGCTGGACCTGGGCGCCGATGACTACCTGACCAAGCCGTTCTCATACGTGGTGCTGGCCGCCCGGCTGCGGGCGCTGCTGCGCCGCGGGGCCGCCCCCCGGCCTGCGGTGCTGCAGGCCGGCGACCTGTCGCTCGATCCCGGGACCAGGCAGGTGCGCCGCGCCGGCACCGAGATCTCGCTCACGCCGAGGGAGTTCGCGCTGCTTGAGTACCTGCTGCGGCGGGCGGGCCAGGTGGTATCGAAGGCGACGCTGCTGGAGCACGTGTGGGACTCGTTCGACACCACTGAGCTGAACGCCGTCGAGGTGTACGCGGGCTACCTGCGGCGGAAGATCGACGTCCCGTTCGGGCGCGCCGCGCTGCAGACCGTGCGCGGCGCCGGCTACCGGCTGGCCGCCGACGGCGGCTGATCGGGCCGGGATCAGGAAGCACGAAGCAGGAGGCAGGGAGCTGGGATGGCAGGCGCCGGCCGGTGGTGGTACCGCCGGAGCCTGCGGGCCCGGCTGACCCTGGTGTCGGCCGCGGGGCTGGCGCTGGCGCTGGCGGCGGTGGCGCTGCTGCTGCACGCCTCGGTGCAGACGGCGCTGGTGCGCGGGCTGGACAGCACCGCCAGGCAGGGCGCGCGGGGGGTGGCGGCGCTGGCCGACGCCAACCGGCTGCCCAGCTTGGTCCCGGTTGCGTCGGGCCCGCTCACCGTGCAGGTGCTGAACGCTCAGGGCCGGATCGTGAACGTCTCCCCCGGCGCCGACCGGCTGGTGCCGCTGCTGCCGCCGGCCCGGGCGGCGGCCGATGCCCGTCACCACCGGGCGGAACTGCTCGACGGCCGCCCGTTCGGCATTCCGTCGCTGGTGCGGGTGGTCGCCGTGACCACCCGCCGCCACCAGACGGTGATCGCGGCGGTCGGGTTCGGCCCGGTCAGCGAGAGCCTGGCGGTGCTGCGGCGGGCGCTGCTGCTCGGCACCCCGCTGCTGCTGCTCCTGCTGTCGGGCGCGAGCTGGCTGGTCGTGGGCTACACGCTGCGGCCGATCGCGGCGCTGCGGCGGGGCGCGCAGCAGGTCACGGCCACCGGCCAGGCGGCGGCGCTGCCACTGCCGGAGGCGCGGGACGAGGTGCACAGCCTGGCGGTCACCCTGAACGACATGCTGGCCCGGCTGGGCGCGGCCCAGCAGCGGCAGCGGGCGCTGGTCTCCGACACCGCGCACGAGCTGCGCAGCCCGATCGCGAGCATCCGCGCCCAGCTCGAGGTCGCGCTCGACCACCCGGCGGACCAGGACTGGCAGCAGACCGCCAGCGACGTGCTCGCCGACACGCTGCGGCTGGCCCGGCTGGCCGAGGACCTGCTGGTGCTCGCCCGGCTGGACGAGGGCAGCCGGCCGCGCCCGGGGCCGCGGGCCGACCTGGCCGCGCTGGCGCGGGCCGAGGCGGAGCGCACGGCAGGCGGGCGGGTTCCGGTGCGGCTGGCGGCGGCCGAGCCCGCCGTGGTGGCCGGCGACCCCGACGGGCTGCGGCGGCTGCTTGCCAACCTGATCGAGAACGCGCTGCGCTACGCGGGCGGCGAGGTCACGGTCGCGGTGACGGCGGCCGACGGGCAGGCGCGGCTGACGGTGACCGATGACGGCCCTGGCATCCCCCCGGCAGATTTCGAACGGGCTTTTGCCAGGTTCGCGCGGCTTGATGACGCACGTAGCCGCGGCCAGGACGAGGGCGGGGCCGGGCTCGGCCTGGCCATCGTCCGCGCGACCGCCCGGGCGCACGGCGGCGACGCCTGGCTGGAAGCCGCGAGCCCGGGCCTGCGCGCCGTGGTGCGGCTGCCCCTGACCCCCGAGACCGCCCCCGGCGGCTCTGTTCCCCCCGGGCCGCTTGCCAGTGGCTCCCCTGCGGCGTGAGCAAGCCCTTGGTGCTGCCAGGGCGACTGGCATGCCTTGATCATCGGGGGGTGGTGGCGGGCCGTCTACCAGCGGCCCCAGGGGAGCAGGGCGGTGACGGCGATCAGGGCGAACAGCAGGCTGAGGTAGGCGATCGACAGGTGGAACAGCCGCATCGGGGCCGGGTTGGCGCTCGGGCGCACCAGGCCCTCGCAGCCACCCTCGCTGACCCCGGCCGCCTGGCCTGGTGCCGGTGGCAGCGGTGAGACCGCGGCCGCGCCGGTGGTCAGCGCCGCCACCTGGGAGCGGAGCCGGTGCGCCCCGGCCAGGAACCAGCCCCCCAGCCCGGCCGCGGCCACGGTGTAGATCCACCCCGCATACGGGGCCAGCGCCAGCGTGGCAGCCACCATCAGGTACGAGTAAAGCAAGATCTTCCGCGCGACCACCCACGCCGGTGCCACCACCGGCAGCATCGGCACCGCCGCAGCCGCGTAGTCGTCCTTGAACTTCATCGCCAGCGCCCAGAAATGCGGCGGCGTCCAGAAAAAAATCACCAAGAACAAGATCACCGGTGCCGGCCCGACCCGCCCCGTCACCGCCGACCAGCCCACCAGCACCGGGAAACACCCCGCCGCGCCGCCGATCACGATATTCGACGCGGTCCGCCGCTTGAGCCCGAGGGTGTACACGAACACGTAAAACAAGATCGCCGTGTCAGCCAGCGCCGCCGCCAGCCAGTTAGCCAGCAGCCCCAGCACCACCGTCGCCGCCACCCCCAGGCCGATGCCGAACCCCAGCGCCTCACCCGGGCGGATCACCGCCAGCGGCGCCGGGCGCGCCAGCGGCCGCCGCGACGTCCGCACCATCACCGCGTCGATATCACGGTCGACATAACAATTGATCGTGTTCGCGCTGCCCGCCGCCAGCGCCCCCCCGGCCAGCGTCACCACCAGCAGCCCCGCACCCGGCAGCCCCCGCGCCGCCAGCATCATCGTCGGCACCGTCGTCACCAGCAGCAACTCAATAATCCTCGGCTTAGTCAACGCCAGCAACGAACGCCCCACCACACCCGGCGAACGGCGCCCAGGGACGACGGTTCCCGGGGCGGCGCCCGCGGCGATGGCCGGGCGCGTGCCCGGTGGCAGGTGGGTCATGTCACCCCTCGGTACCGCCGGGCTCGTCGTCCCGGCCGGTCTCCGGTGCACTGCCCGTGCCCCTCGCCTGCCCGGTCGCGACGGCGCGGCTGATGGGGCCCGCGACCGGCTGGTAGCGGTGGCCGGGCACCATGTGCGGCATCGTGTAGAGGACCCACAGCGTCGCGGCCACGAAGATAAAAAGGATCATCGGGAACGCGAACGTCAGGATGGCCCCGCCGTAACTCCAGTCGCTGCCGCCAGCGGCGATCAGTGTATGCACTCCAGCCTCCTGCTGCGAGTCGCAACCTACGAATCAGGTCCGGCCGGGCCCTGACGGCCAAGCCGGTCCCGACGTTGTCAGCAGCCGGTCCAGCCCGGCCGCCAGGGCCTGCCTGTTCTCCTCGTTCAGCCACCTGACCAGCAGCGCTATTGCCGTGATCATCAGCGGTGGCAACGCCAGCATCCACAGCACCGCCCCGGCCAGCTGCTGATCCCACACCACCGAACCGGGCCGGTGCCCGGCCGTCAGATAGGCCGGGTACAGCAGCCTGGAGGCGAAGACGAGCACCATGCCCTGCACGGTCCAGGACGCCACCGTGCCGGCGACCAGCATGACCCTCGGCAGCGGCGGGAACCGCGGCGTCACCGGCCCCGACCCGATGAGCTGGAGCCAGAATGCGATGCCTACCCCAAGGTAGATGACGGCCTCGGCGGCGAAGACCGCGGGGTCGCGCACTCCCGCGTCGTAGAGCGCCGGCACGTGCCATGCCCACCAGACGGCATTGAACCCCACCGTGACCGCGACCGGCCATGAGAACCACGCCGGTGACTGGTACCCGGGGTCCGGCCGCGGCGCCAGCGGCCGCCCGATGCCCCGGGCCAGTGCCTGCCACGGCGCGCTCAGCACGATCAGGCCCGGGATCACGAGCGCGAGCAGCAGGTCCTGCACCGACCGCAGCCAGAGGTAGTGGCGTGCCCAGTAACCGACCGGGGACCCCAGCGCCGCCACGACCAGCAGCAGGCCCGCCGCGAAGACGGCTGCCTGGGCGGGCGCGGGCCGGCCCGTCCGGGCGCCGCGCAGGTACACCGCTGCTACCGCGGCCAACGGGGCCAGCACCACCGGATTGGCCGACCAGTGCGAGACCAGGTTCATGACGGTTGCGCCTCCGGCTGCTCCTTCCGGTCAGATCACGTAGAACAGGACCCAGAACAGGACGGCCATGACCGCGGTGAAGTTCCAGAGCGCGGTGAACGAGCTCAGGTTGGCCTGGAACCGCTGGACGGTGAATGCCTCGGCGTAGGTGGGCGGCTGCTCCACGAACGCGATGCCCGGGATGAACCGTGACCGCGCGAGCAGCGACTCCAGCCAGATCATCATGGCCAGCAGGATGGCGATGAAGATCGCGTAAAAGCCGACGAACACGCTGGAGAAGCCGGAACTGGCCGGGAAGAACGGCAGATAGATCAGCTCCACGATCTGGAGGCCCACCGCCGCCAGCCCGAACAGCAGCGCGACCGCGCCCCCGATCTGCCAGTCCACCTTGTGGCCGGCCTTGATCCGCTGCAGGACCGCGTACTGCACGCCGGCACTGAGCAGTACCAGCAGCATGATCAGGACGCCGTAGCCCGCGGACGGCGGGTGGAACCCGGAGCCGTGCCACCGGCCGTTGGAGTCGATCGAGCGGAGGTAGAAGTAGGAGAACACGAACGCGCCGTAGAGGAACGCCAGCCCGCCGATGGCAAGCCGGGAACCGCTCCAGTTCGCGTTGAGCCCGGCCTCGTGGTAAAAGCCGGCCTCCTCCATCTCCCGGCTCAGTCTTTCCGCAGCCGGCGGACTGCCTGGCTCGGCCATGGCTATGCCTCCACTCTCGCGTACGCCTCGCTGACCACCCCGACCGGCGGGTTGAGGTCAGCGACCGGGGGTGCCTCGGGGTCGCCGTACTCATATCCCGACGACAGCACGACCGGGATCCGCTCGAAGTTCTGCGGCGGTGGCGGCGAGGGGAGCTGCCACTCCAGGGCGCGGGACTGCCAGGGGTTGCCGGTCTCCCGCTCCCGCCAGAACAGCGTGGACATGATCACGTTGATGAGGAAGATCAGCATCGACCCGCCCAGCAGGAACGCGGAGATCGACACCCAGTCATTGAGCGGCTGGAGTGCCCGCGAATACTCGAACACCCGGCGCGGCATGCCCATGAGGCCGCCGGCGAACAGCGGCAGGAACGTCGAGTTGAAGAAGATGAACATGGTCCAGAAGTGGAGGTAGCCCAGCTTCTCGTTCAGCCTGATGCCCATCATCTTGGGCAGCCAGTAGTAGAGGCCCGCCATGAACGCGAAGATCAGGCCGCCCATGATCGTGTAGTGGAAGTGGGCCATCACGAAGAAGCTGCCGTGCTCGGTGACGTCGGCCGGGACGTCGGACAGGAACACCCCGGATACGCCGCCGATCAGGAAGTTGAAGTAGAACGCCAGCGCGAACAGCATCGGGATGCTGAACCGGATCTTCGCCTTCCAGAAGGTCCCCATCGCCACCAGGAAGATGAACCCGGTCGGGATCGAGATCAGCTCGGTGGTGAGCATGTACAGCGGCCGCATGTCCGGGTTGATGCCGCTGTCGAACAGGTGGTGCTGCCAGACGAAGAAGCTCAGGATCCCGACCCCGAACATGCCGGCCGCCGACACCTTGTAGCCGAACAGCGGTTTCCGGCAGAAGGTCGTGATGATCTCGGTCACGACCCCGAATCCGGGCAAGGCCAGGATGTAGACCTCCGGATGGCCGAAGAACCAGAACAGGTTCTCCCACAGGTAGCTGGACCCGCCGAGCGTGTTGGTGAAGAACGCGGTCTGGAACGTGCGGTCAAGGAGCGCCATGTAGCACGCGCCCACCAGCACCGGGACCGCGAGCACCTGCAGGAACGACACCGTGAACATGGACCACATGAACATCGGCAGCCGGCTCCAGCGCATCCCCGGCGCCCGGTGGGTGATGATGGTCACGATGATGTTGAAGCCGGCCAGGATCATCGAGATGCCCATCAGGCCGAACGCCATGTAGTAGGAGTCCATGCCCGGAGTGGACTGCGTGCCCAGCGGCTCGTAACCGGTCCAGCCGGTGGGGAACCCGCCCCACAGCACCCCGGACAGCAGGATCACGTACGCCGCCGGGGTCAGCCAGAACCCGAGCGCCTCGATCCGGGGGAACGCCATCCGCTTCGACCCGATCATGAGCGGGCAGAAGTACTGGCCGAGCGGCCCGAGGATGACCGAGGACATCATCATCATCATCATCGTGCTGTGCTGACCCATCACCATCAGGTAGGCCGACGGGCTCAGCGCGTGGTAGGTCGGCGACAGCAGCTCGGTCCTGATCGCCATCGCGAACAGGCCGCCGGTCAGGAAGTAGGTGATCATCCCGAACAGGTACTGGATGCCCACGACCTTGTGGTCGAGCGTGTACCGGAAGTACTTGGCCACCCCGCCCGGCTGCCCGTACTGGTAGTCAGGCAGCGGCTTGCCCAGCATCGACCGGCCCAGGTCGTTGAACACGCCAAGCCCGGCCAGCCAGCCGATCGTGCCGAAGACGTACCCGAGCACGATCGGCACGTTGTTGACGTCGCTCAGCCCGGTGGAGAAGGCGGCGTTCGGGGTGATGACCCCCTTGCCGATCCAGAACCCGGCGAAGTATCCGGCGATCGCGCCGACGATGCCGGTGTGGACCGCTGGCCGCCGCCACCAGGGCCGGGCGATACCCGCCCCCGGGCCGGCTGGCTGCATCCGGTCGGCGCCTGGCTGTATCTCGATAGCCATCCGGTTACTCCTTCGTCTCAGCTACCGACTGGGCGCGCGCCGCTTCCCACGGCAGTGGCCTGGTCATGGCGACAGCGGGTTGCCCGGAACCCCGGCTTGGGGGCCCGGGTAGTAGTAGCCGTTTGCCCCCGTGATCCCCGCCACCTTGACGATGTCCTTGCCCAGTTGCGGGATCACGGTGGGGTTGTAGGTGCGGGCGTATGCCGGCAGCGC
>JAIRTY010000462.1 GCA_031254715.1 Nocardiopsaceae bacterium
TTCCGGACCTGGGCCGAGCTAGCAGAAGCGACCGACCGCGCCTGCGACACCCACTACAGCCGGCTGCCTCCGGAGTTGCCATGGAAGCAGGCCGAGGCAGCGATCTGGGCCGGAGACGCCGCCAAGCTACGGTCGCTATTGCGCCAGTATCCCGGGCTGGAACGTGAGGACCCGGGCGAGACCCTGCTCGGCGTGGCGGCTCAGCCTGAGGCTGGCCAGGTCCCGCGCGATGTCGTTGACGTGCTCATCGAGGCCGGTTCGCCGCTCGACCATGCGCTGGGCGTCGCCGCGTGTTTCAACAAGCCGGACCTGGTCGGCTGGCTGCTCGATGCCGGCGCCGATCCCCGGGCCACCGAGGCACTTTCGCCCTTGCAGAGCGCCGCGTACCACGGCAGCCGTGAGGCAGCGGATGTCCTGATATCGCGCACTGGCCTCGTGCCTGACGTCTTCTACCTGGCATGCGCCGCGGGCGACCTGGCGCGTATGGCGCAGTGGTTCGACGCTCGCGGCCGCCTGCTCGGGCGTGCATTGAATGAGCGGCCAGACTTCTCCGACATCGGCTGGGCAGGGCGGGCGATCCGGCCTGATCATGCTGACGCGATCGCGGAGGGGCTCGCGCTCGCTGCGCACCTCGGCCGGACGCAAGCGTGCGGCTGGTTGCTGGACCGCAGTGCCGACCCTGCCCGCGCCCCGCTCTATGGCCTGACGCCGCTGCACTTCGCGGCATGGATGGGCCGTTACGAGACGGCCAGCTTGCTGGTCAGCCGCGGCGCACCGCTCGACGCCCGCGACAGGCTGCACCAGGGCACCCCGCTCGGGTGGGCTCGGCACCACGGGCACAATGACCCGCGCCTCCTGCGCCTGCTCGGCACCCCCGCTGGGCCTGCCGAAGGCGTGCAGTAACGACCGCTTAGTAACGGGCCGCTTAGCGGTGAGCCGCCCCGGCGAGTCAGGGAAGGTGGCTGGTGTCGTTGACGCGATGGACGGCGGCAAACCCGGGGCCGTGCCATTGGATCTCGTTAATGCAGGCGGAGCCGAGATACAGCCGGTAAAGGGTGCCAAGCGGGACACCGAGAGCCCGGCACAGCAGGATCTTGATGGGGGTTATGTGGCTTACCACCAGGACGGTCCGGCCGCCGTGGTCCCGCAGCAGCCGGTCACAGGCACGGTTCACCCGGTCTGCGGTGTCGGCGAAGCTCTCCCCGCCCGGCGGTGCCTGCTGCGGGTCGCGCCGCCAGGCCGCCGCGGCTGTGGGCCATCGCTGCTGGATTTCTGCCAGGGTGAAGCCATCCCAGTCACCGAAGTCGGTTTCACGGAGATCATCATCGATGACCGCGGTCAGGCCCAGTTCGCCGGCCGCGATGGCGGCGGTGCCGGCAGCGCGCTGCAAAGGCGAGCTGACCACGGCGTCGATCGGGGCACCGGCGGCTAGGCGGCAGGCGGCCGCCTGGGCCTGCCGGGTTCCGCTGCCGCTGAGCGGGAGGTCACGCAGGCCGCTGAAGCGGTGTTCGGGGGACAACTGGGTATCGCCGTGCCGCAGCAGGACGGTGGTGGTGGGGTCTGCTGTGGGGTTATCCCAGCCCAGTGTCATATGACTGTCCCGCGAGGATGACGAGAGTGGTGTGTCCTATGACAGCAGACGGACGTGTCAGCAGAACGGTTCAGCGGGCCAGGCTCGGCCGGCCGGGACAGTCAGGCCGTCAGCATCGTGCGCGGTAGCCGCCGAACGCAAAGGGAGTTTCCCACACCCGCACTGCCAGTGCCTCGCCGCCTGCGGCAGCGACGGCGGGCGAGAGGCTGTCATGCACCCAGCGGGCGAACACCTCGACTGTGACCGCCTCGGCCTCGGCTGGGCGTATCTCCTCCAGGTTGCGGCCGTCGACCCGGCTGGTCAGCTCGGTGAGCGCCGCTTCCAGGACATCCAGATCACAGACCATGCCCCGGTCATCGAGACCCTCGCGGTCCACCACAACCTCAATCCGGTAGTCATGATCATGCAGTTGCCCCTCCGGCCCGGGCAGTCCCGGCATGATGTGGAAAGCACGGACGTTCCGGCTCAGCCCCACTTCACAGGTCACCGGCAGCACTCCTGTCGTAGTCAAGAACGGCATGCATCAACCCGGGCATCCCCTGGTCCACGGCTCGGAACGCGTCCGCTGCGTGGCCAAAGGCGAAGACGTGCGTGCACAACTGCGCCAACGGGAGTCCGGCCAGCAGGTCCACGGCTTCCCGGCGGCGCCGAGACCGGGTCCAGGTCCCGGACAGCCGGGCCGGCACCGTCGTGACCTGAGTGCTGCGGATGATGAGACGCCGCCGGTGGAAGGCGCCGCCGAGCGGCAGCACCACCGGGTTGGTGCCGAACCAGGATGCGATCAACAGGGTTCCCTCATGGGCCAGCATGTTCAGGGCCATCGCTGGTGCATCCGGGTTACCGCTCGCGTCAATCACCAGCGGAACCTGCTCTTCCGCCAGTTCATCGGGGGCTGCGGCGGTGACGCCGAGGCTGCTGGCCGTGGCGCGGCGCCACGCCTGCGGCTCGGCAATCAGCGGCCGCCACCCGGAGCGCTGCAGCAGCAGGCCGGTCAGCAGCCCGAGCACCCCGGCGCCGAGCACGATGACCCGGTCCCGATATCCGCTCCCGGCATCGAGCGTCACCTGCAACGCCGTCTCGACCAGCGGGAACAAGGTTGCGGGCGCGGGGTCGATGGCAGGCAGCGGGATCAGGTCCTCAGCCCGCGCCGCGAATACGTCCTGGTGCGGATGAAACGCGAAAACCGCCTGGCCGGACTCCGCTACCTCGCCGACGCACGCATACCCGTAGGCGAAGGGATAGGAGAACGTACCGCCGAGCGCGTCGATCGTGTCGTCCAGCGCCAGCTCGGCAGGGATCTCGCCGCGGTACACCAGGCGTTCCGTGCCACCGCTGATGCCGGAGCACAAGGTGCGGACGAGAACCTCACCGGCCGCGGGCCGCGGTGTGGGCACTTCCCTGATCTCCACACAGCGCGGCGCGGTATGAATTAGCGCGCGGGCGGGCACTAAGCCACGTTACCCGCGATCGATTCTATTCAAGACGCATTTCCGGGATCGAGTTGAGCGCCCGCGGCGGTGGCTTTTCCATGCCGGAGCCCGCGGACCGAATGCTCCGGCATGGCGCAAATTAGCTGCCGCGACGAGTAAGCCGATCGTTTCCGGGCCGCACAGTGACAGTGAGCGGCTGTGACGCCCCCCACCGGTCGATTGCAACCGCGGCGTAGCGGGTGGTGCGGCGCGGGAGCGGTAGCCGGCACACCGACCGGAGGCTGTCCGCGCACCCGCGGCCGCCCCTCACCGGGCGCACGATCACCCGGAGGATGCGCGGGTCGTGGGAACGCAGGCGCGCCGAGACGATCAATCCCGTCGCGCGACGCCGGATTATCAAAGCGGCCGGGGGGGCGGGACGAGTCAGATCGCGGAGAGCTGCTGTGACGAACGCGGCCAGCTGCGGGCTGGGGGAGCGCCCGCCCAGGCCATCGAGTGCCCAAGCGAGCTCCATCGTGCCCATCGCGAACACGCGGCCCCCGCTCGGCGCGGTTGCCCGGACCATGTCCGCGCTGTGGCGGACGCCATTGGATCCCGGGATGAGAGCGGTCATCAGCGGCACTACCTGACCTGCAAAGCAGCCGGGGATAACCGAGTCCCACTCGTAGCCGACGACCCCCCGGATCACATCCCCGGGCGCCAGCCCGGCAGCCGCCAGCCACGGATCGCTGCTCGGCCCCACGACCGTGTACGAGGTGGGCGGCGCGGTCAGATCGCGCTGCGCGGCCCACTGGTGCTGGACTCCCATCAGCTTGCACTCGCGCTCGCCGAACGTCCGGAAGAACCCGTTGTCGAGGCGCCGGTTGCGGACCGGATCGAGCGAAGGATCCCGCCATTCCACGATCGTCCGCCGGCCGGCGGCGTAGCGCATCCGCCACTCGCCGCTGTTGGAGCCGAACATCAGGTTCGTCGACAGCGCCAGCGCCCGGTTGAAGGCGCCCCGCATCCGCTGCGTCCAGTACTCGTCGTGTCCGATCGCGAAAACCAACCGGTGATGCAGCAGCGATCCGGGCACCCGGTCCGTGTCGGCGTCGGTCTGGTAGGAAACATCGATACCGTTACGCTCCAGGAAGCGGACCCAGGGCAGCTCGAGCTTCGTGACCATGTGGTAGAACACCTGCTGGTCGAAGGGCCGATCGAACGACACCTCGACGGCGTGCCTGCTGGTGCCAAACTGGTAGAGGCTCTTGCCGCCCCAGCGGTTGTAGGCCTCCCACGTATTGACCGGCACCTGGACCAGCACCGCGGACGCCGCAGCTGCCGGGCTCTGGCGCACAATCAGCGGAACGCTCCCCACGGCGCCTGCGTTCGCGCCACCCACGATCTCGAGCTTGGCCTCGTAGTAGCCGGAGACCGCGTCAGGCGGGATCTCGACCCGATCGGTCATGCGCCAGGGTGCCCGCAGCAGCCCGGTGACGGAGCCGGGTGTGGCTGGCGGGGGGTGTCCGGTCGCGGCGCGGCTCGAGCGGCAGCCAGGCACGCACATGATCAGGCGCCCCCCGGCCCCCCGGTACCACCCCAGCCGGTACACGAGCACCCGGTAGCGCGAGCCCGTCGGCGCGGCCACGTGCAGGTGAAAGCTTTGCCCCGGGGCGACGCTGGTCTCCGAAGCATAACCAGTGATCACCGTCCCCGCGCCGGCTGGGATCTCCCAGCCCGGGGTGCCCGGGCGCGAATTCTCTCGCTGCACCGGATTGGCGGCCGCAGCGGAAGTCGCGGGCCCCGCGGCGGATGTGCTGCTACGGCTCGATCCACTGCAGGCGCCGAGGACCAGCCCCACGATCGTGGCGCTGATGGCAAGTAATGTCCTGGACGGCATGCCTCAGTCGCTGTGGCCGATCCCGGACGTCTCAGCCTTTGCGGAAGAGGACGCGCGAGCACCGAAGGTTCCGGGGCCGCGGGACCCGGCAGCGAGGAATGCGGTTCCGAAGAACAATTCAGCCCAGGAGAGATCGGCCAGTTCTTCCTGCATGGCTGCGCGAATCGCCTCCCAGGGGCGGCGCATGATCCACTCATCTATGGCGGCGAAAGGCCGCACAATTGCGGTTCCGAGCTGCCCCAGCCACCCAGGCGTGTTGCCGGGAACCTTGAGATCCAGCACGACCCAGCGTCCGCCTCCGGTGAGGGCCGCGGCACCGTGGGCGATGACCTCTGCGCACTGGGGCACCTGCGACAGTGCGTACGTGGAGAGGATCGCGTCGGCCTCCGCTGGGAAGTCGAAGTCGGCCGCGTCCGCTTGCACGAGGCTGATATTGCGCCAGCCGTTCATCTCTATCCGGTCCTGGGCATGGGCGAGCATCGCGTCGGTCAGATCCACGCCGACGATCCGGCCGCCGGGACCGATCACCTCCTCAAGCAGCGGAAAGTTCAGGCCGGTGCCGCATGCGACGTCGATCACGCTGTCACCAGCGCGAAGGCCGAGCGATTGGACGGCCCGGAGGCGTTGTGCCCGCTGGGGGTAGCCGGGCGCGGGGTAGAGCCGGGAGGTGATGTCGTAGTGCTTCGCCTTCTTGCGGTAGGTCTCTATCAGGTGCTCTCGCGTACGGTCGACCTGGGTCACGGTGTGCTCCTCGATCTCGGCAGCGTCGTGGTATAACCGCGCCAGCCCAGCTAGGACTCCGCGTCTGCCCGCGTTGCGGACTCGACCGCAGCTTTGATTGCCGCCATCTCGAGATCGCTTACGCGCTGAATTCTGCCTTTGAGAATGCGGCCGGGGACCGCGCGCATGATGCCCCCGAGGTCAACCTCAATCCACATCCTGGCGTCGGTCTGCCTAGCGTCCAGCGGCTCGAGTTCCATGCCCCAGCGCGCCGCGGAAGTACCCATCGGCCCGGCGAACGAGACGTAGCGGGGCGCTTCGAGAGCGGTTACGCCCTGGCTCCGGCTGCGAGTCAGCCAGAGAATCCCCTTCGCCCGCTGCTCCACCCGCGAGCCGGGCTGAAGCGGAGCTCCGCCGCGAACCCGGCATTCGAGAACCGTTGGCGCCCACTCCGGCCAGCGTCCGACGTCGCAGAGATACGCCCAGACCGCACGGACGCCGCCGGCAATTTTTATGCGGCTCTCGGTTCTGATCGGCATCGGACGGGCCTTGTTTTGCTCACGTTCCGTTTGCGTAAGGTTTCCCACGGCGTACATCCTGACTGAGACGGGACTACTGGTACTGACACGAAACCCTGCCGTGCCTAGTCACCGTCACGGTTGCGGTGCCCAGTGGGTTCATTCGCGTCCCGGGCGGGGTTACCGTGAAGGTGCCCGACCGAAGGGTGGCTAGGGTTCCGCTGGTCGATCGAGCAGATGAGGTCCGGTCCGAGCGCCACGTAAAGCCGGAGACGGCAGGGCTGCCCCGCCTGCCGGCCTCAGCATGGCTGCTGATGCTGGCCCTGGCCGTCATCAACACCTCGGCGGCGTTCCTCACCTGGACGCACACCCAACGATGGCTGGCCCCGCACGAGAGCGCGGCCATCAACAACACGATGACGGTCCAGATCGCGTTGCTCGCGCTCCTGCTTCTCCACGAGCCGCTCAGCACCCGGCAATGGGTCCTGATCCTCGTAGTAGCCGCTGCCACCCTCATCGTCCAGACCACGGGAAAGGCCCGGACCCGGCTCGCAACGGCGCCAGAGCGCGCCAGTGGCCCGGCTGATAGACCTTCGGTATGCCGGCCGGCCGACTTCCCCTCGATGAACAGATGGCCCAGTTTCAGGCGGCGGTGTCACGGAACGAGACGCTGATCCGGGTGCTCGAGGCAGCAGCCCGGATGGCCCTGCCAGGCTGGTACCTGGTCGCCGGATGCCTGTATCAGACCGTGTGGAACGTGGTCACCGGGCAACCGCCCGAGGCCGGGATCCTCGACTACGATCTCGCCTACTTTGACGCCTCGGACCTGTCCTGGGACGCCGAGGATGCGATCATCCAGGCTGGTCGCACGGTGTTCGGCGGCCTGACCGCTCCGGTGCAGATCCGCAACCAGGCTCGCGTCCACCTGTGGTACGAGCACAAGTTCGGGGTGCCCTGCCCGCCGCACTCCTCGGCCGAGGCGGCTATCGACACCTTCGAGGCAACAACGGCCTGCGTCGGCGTCCGCACGCAGCCCGGCGGCCGGTGGCGCATCTATGCGCCGCACGGCCTCGCCGACGTCTTCAACCTGGTGGTCCGCCCGAACCCGGCACTGGCACCCCGTGACGTCTACCAGGCCAAGACCACACGCTGGCAACGCCAGTGGCCAAGCCTGACCGTCTTGCCCTGGCCCGCGGCCGCACCTCGCACCGGCACCGGCACAGCGTAGAAACCCACGCCATGCCGGCCCCGGAAAAGGAGCTTGAACAGGTCAGGCTCGCCACCGCGCGCCTGCTCGACAGCGCCTCCTGCCTCAGTGACGCCGACGCGCAGGGCCCTTC
>JAIRTY010000605.1 GCA_031254715.1 Nocardiopsaceae bacterium
CTGACCATTCGCCGGGTCCTGGCCAGCGCCCGGCGGGAGACCTCGGTCAGCTCCTGCAGTTCGCGTTCCGCCACCGCCGGGTCACCAGCGCCAGCCCGGGCTGCCCGCTCTCCGTCGGCGATGAGCCGTTCGAGCTCCGCGCCGAGGGTCGCCCTGAGCTCGTCATCGATGCGCACCCGCTCGGTGATCACGGCCGAATCGGCCAGTTCCTGCTGGCCGGCCCGCAGCCTGGCCGCGATCCGGGCCAGCCAGATCACCAGGCCCACGAGCAGCGCGTAGTACACGGTGTCAAAGGCGAAGTAGCGTCCGAGCACCACATCGTGGCCGGCGGCCGCCATCATGGCCGGGGCAGCGGCCAGCGCCGCCACTGCCGCCACCGACCAGCGCGGCGGCAGGTATGCCACGGCCATGACACCCAGCAGCAGGAACACGCTGAACCACTGCGCGCCGATCACGGCGAAGGCGGCCAGGTTGACGGCCACGTAAGCCGCGACGAGCCAGCCGGGCCGCCGGGGACCGCGTGCCCGCGCGGCTGGCAGGAGCAGCCACAGGCCAAGCGGCACCGAGCACGCCGCTGCCAGCACGGCCGCCACGACGGCGCTGCTACGGTGCGGCCCGTCCAGCACCCGGCCAACGCCGATCACGGGCTGGCCCACCGCGGCTACCGTCAGGATCGCGGGCACGAAGACCCGCTCGAACCAGCCCTGTGCTCCGCCAGCTGCGGCCGCAACACCCAGCGCGGCGGCGACGCGCTGGCCGGCTGCGTCCAGCCGGTTACGCAGGATTCTCAGCAGGCTCGCCGGGGAAGTCATCGCGCCCCCAGTATCTCCCCAGGCAGCCGCGCCAGGCAGGCGCACATGTCACCAGCAGCCGATGACGTTCATCATCACCATCTCCACGATGCGGCTGGGGCCGGGTCGCCGCCGCGGCACCATAACGCGAATAAATTTACGTTAGCTGCTCGCACGAGCTAGGGTGTCGCTTATCGCGAATATCCTCGCGATAAGTCAGACGGGCCGGGCAGCGCGCGTATCACCGGCTGACGATGACGTTCGTCATCGTCAGGTCGCAACATCGGCGTCTACCGCCAGTGCCGGGGAGCACGCAGGCTACTGGTGTCCCGGTCACCTCCAGCCAGCAGGCATGGGAATGCCGCGAGAAAGGGAGAGCACCTGATGATCACGAAGGCCGATGCAGCCACCACCCCGGCCGAGGCCCCAGCCGCGCCCGCGGGCTGGATGGCCGGCACCTGGACCATCGACCCGGCTCACACGATGGTGAGCTTCGCGGTGCGGCATCTGATGAGCTGGGTGCGGGGGACGTTCAGCGACGTTACCGGGCAGATCGTGACCACCCAGGAGCTGGCCGGGTCGACCGCCACGGCCGTGATCGGGGTTTCCTCGGTCAGCACCGGCACCCAGCTGCGTGACGACCACCTGCGGTCACCCGATTTCTTCGACGCCGGGCATTACCCGCAGCTGAGTTTCGCCAGCACGGCACCGCGTCCGCGGAATGGCTCCTGGATGCTCGCTGGTGAGCTGACGATCCGGGACGTCACCCGGCCCGTGGAGCTTGCGGTCGAGTTCCTCGGGACCGATCCGGACGGGCTGCAGGGCGAGCCGCGGATCGGCTTTTCAGCCCGGGGGTCGATCCGCCGCGCTGACTTCGGCATCAGCTTCGGCCTGGCCGCCGACGGCAGCAAGATCGTCATCGGCGACAAGGTCGACATTGTCCTGGACGTCCAGGCGTTCGCCAGCGCCTGACCTGGCACGTTCCCGCCGTCGATGAATCCGGCCGGCTGCCGCCGTCTTACCGGACAGCGCGCGCGGCTTATGCCATGACAACAGAAGGAGACACGTTCCGATGACTGCTGTTGCCAGTCCCAGCATCGCTCCCGGCGCGGCCGGGGAGCGGGCCCGCTGGGTCGCGTTGGCGGTGGTGTGCACTGGATCGCTGATGAACGTGCTGGACACCACGATCGTGGGGGTGGCGCTGCCGGCGATCCGGTCCGAGCTGGGCTTTTCCGCCGAATCGCTGGCGTGGGTGGTGAACGCCTACCTGCTCGCCTATGGCGGGTTGCTGCTGCTGGGCGGGCGGCTGGGTGACCTGTTCGGTCACCGGCGGCTTTTCACGATCGGGATCGCCGTGTTCACGCTGGCGTCGCTGGCCTGCGGGCTCGCCGCGAATCAGGGAATGCTGCTGGCCGCGCGGGCGGTGCAGGGGCTGGGCGGGGCGTTCGCCTCGGCGGCGGCCCTGTCATTGGTGGTGTCGCTGTTCACCGAGCCGCCTGCGCGAGCCAAGGCGATGGGCGTGTTCGGGTTCGTCTCCGCCGGGGGCGGCAGCATCGGCGTACTGCTCGGCGGGGTGCTGACCGGCCTGGCCTCGTGGCACTGGATCTTCCTGGTCAACGTCCCGATCGGGGCCGTGGTCTGGCTCGCCTCGCTGCGGGTGCTGCCCGCCGCGGCCCGCCAGGGCGGGGGAAGGGTGGATGTGCCCGGCGCCGTGCTGGTGACCGGCGCGATGCTGGCGGGAGTGTACGGGATCACCAGCGCGGGCGAGGCTGGCTGGGCATCGGCCCGCACCATCGCCGCGCTGGCTGCCGCCGTGGTGCTGGCCGCCGCCTTCACGGCCGTCGAATCCCGGGCGGGAGCCCCGCTGGTCCCGCTGGTGCTGCTGCGGGTGCGGAACCTGCTGACCGCCTCGGTCACCGGGGTGCTGTGGACGGCGGGCATGTTCGCCATGTTCTTCCTCACCACCTTGTACCTGCAGCTGGTGCTGGGCTACAGCCCGCTGCAGACGGGGCTGGCGTTCCTGCCCACCAACCTGCTGATGGCCGGCGTCTCCATGGGCGTCTCGGCCCGCCTGGTCGCCCGGTTCGGCATCAAGCCGCCGCTGGTCGGCGGGCTGCTGCTGGCCGCCGCCGGGCTGGCGCTGATGGCCCGCGCTCCCGTCGGCGGCCACTTCGTCACCGACCTGCTGCCAGGCATGATCGCCCTGGGCTTCGGCGCCGGGACGGCCCTGCCCCCGCTGCTGCTGGCCGCCACCGGCGCGGTCGCCCCCGCCGACGCGGGCCTGGCCTCGGGGATCTCCAACACCTCCGTGATGCTCGGCGGCGCGCTCGGCCTGGCCGTCCTGGCCGGCGTCGCAGCCACCCGCGCCCGCCACCTGGCCGCCGCCGGCCACTCCCAGCTGGCCGCGCTCGCCGGCGGCTACCACCTCGCCTACCTGGTCGCCGCCGCCTGCACCGCCGCTGCCGCCCTGATCGCGGCCGCCTGGCTCCGCACGGCACAATCACCATCAGCAAGCGCCGCTGCGCCTGTCGCGGAGCCAGCGACCAGCACCGCTGCCGCCAGTGGCTGAGCGGAGGCAGATACCCATGGCAGTTGTGATCAATGCAGCGGCACATCTGCGGTTCAGGGTGATCCGCTGAGCCTCGGCCGGGCCACGCGGAGTACCCGGTCAACCGGATTCCAGGAGAGCATCATGACCACTACCTACACCTTCGACGTCTTTTCCAGCCTCGACGGCTACGGCTCCCACAACGGCGACTGGGGCGGCTACTGGGGCAAGCAGGGCCCCGAGCTGCTCGACCGCCGCCTCGCCGTGTACGAACCCGAGCAGCGGATGGTCTTCGGGCCCAGCACCTTCGCGGGATTCATGCGGGCGATGGCTCCGGGCACCGGGGAGCCCGGCGCGGTTGACGCATGGGCCACCCGGATGCGGAGCCTGCCGGCAACGGTGGTGTCGGCCACCTTGGAAGGACCCCTCGACTGGCCGGACGCGACCATCGTGCGCGGCGACGCCGTCGACGTTGTCGCCCGGCTCAAGCAGGAGTCCGAACTGCCGTTGCGCTCGCACGGCAGCCTGTCGCTGAACCGGGCTCTGATGGCCGCCGGCCTGGTCGACCGCGTCCAGGTGACGCTCTTCCCCGTGATCACCGGCCAGACCGGAGTCGACCCGATCTTCCAGGGTGCGGCCGACTTCGACCTCGAGCTGATCGAAAGCCGGACGCTCGACGGCAGCACCCACGAGCTCATCTACCGGCCCGCCCTGCGAAGCTGATGGGAGACGTGATGGGTGCGGTGATAATGCACGCCGCGGTGTCGGCAGACGGTTTCATCGCCGATGAGAACGACCAGGTCGGCCCGCTTTTCGACTATTACGGCAACGGTGACGTCGAGATCATCGAGGGCGGCCAGATCACTGTCTCGCAGGCCTCGGCCGCCTACCTGCGGCCGATCTTCGCTGACACCGGGGCGATGGTGATCGGTCGCCGCCTGTTCGACCTCACGAACGGGTGGGAGGGGACGCCGCCGGCCGGCGATCACGTGGTCGTGGTCTCGCACCGGCCCAGGCCCGCCGACTGGCAGCCCAGCGGGGTACAGTCCGTTCACCCCAGGGAGCGCCAGGCGTCGTACGACTTCATCAGCGACGTGACGCAGGCGGTCACGAAGGCGAAGGAGCTCGCGGGGGAGCGCACCGTCGCCGTGACGGCGGGCGATATCGGCGGGCAGGCACTCGCTCTCGGCCTGGTGGACGAGGTGGCGATGGACGTCGTGCCCGTGGTCTTCGGGTCAGGCAAGCGCTACTTCGGGCCGGTCGGCGGCCAGCAGCTGCTCGAGGACGCGGACACGGTCATCCAGGGCGACCGGGTACTGCATCTGCGCTACCGGGTCCGCCGTTAGCCGGCCGGGCACGCGCCGCGCCCGCGCGACTGGCTCAGGCGACGCGTCCGGTCATGCCGTCGGGCATGGAATCGGCCAGGTAGGCCGCGAGGTCCGGCTTGTCAGGCAGCAGCATGTGGCGGACCCACGCGTCGCGCTCGTGGGCGATCGGCGGCAGTTCCCATACGCAGCCGATCCAGGGCCGGTCAACCACGATGAAGTGCGTGGGGTCGTCGTCGGGACAGCCGACGGCTGGCTGGGCCGCGGCCGCGGCGCGGTAGTGCAGCACGTTGTCCCAGGCCCAGCTGTAGGCGTTCAGGTAGGCCGCGTTGTCGCCGCCGCGATGCACCACCACGAACGTGGCCGGCGGCGTGCCGTCCGGCTCCGGCAGGAGCGCGGGCAGGATTTCGAACGCAGCCCGCTCCACCTCAGGCTCGACGCCGTCCGGGCCGGGCGTCACGTGGTAGCGCTTGATCATGCGCCCGGCCGCCTCGACTGAGGGCCTGGACCGCAGGAACTTCTCGGCGAAGGTCATGACTGGCACGTTAATGGACATCGCACCCGTTGATTCCCCGGCTCTGGTGGGCGAGCACGTTCGAGGTGGTCTGCCGTGAGACGGCGGCCGCGCGGGCTACGGTCTCCAGTGTGGGGCGCTGCGGATGGAGCGTGATCTGGGTTCATCTCCCCTGCGGCCCTGGTTTGAACGTTAAAAATAGCGCTATCGTGTTCTTTTCATCGCAATCTGTCAAGGCCAGACGGCGCTTACGCCGCTAACGAAAGCACGGCGCTCTGGTCGCGAAACGAAAGCGAGGCGGTTGATGGCGGGGCAGCCATGGCTGCATGAGCTGGTGACGGTGGTGGGCGCGCCGACGGTGGTGCTGAGCGAGCCGGGCGGGCAGGTCCGCCCGGACGGGGCGCAGGGGGTGCTGCACGCCGACATCCGGGTGCTGTCGCAGGCCGTGCTGGAGGTGGCGGGGGCGGAGCCGGTCCCGGTGGGCGGCGGGCTGCTGGGGGCGGGGACCGCCTTGTTCCTGTCGGTGCCGCGCAACCTCGGCGACGGGGGCGCCGACCCGGCGGTGCGGCTGGAGCGCCGGCGGGAGGTCACCGCCGGGCGGGTGCGGGAGCGGATCCGGCTGATCTCCGCCTCCGGGTCCGCGGTGGGCGCCCCGGTGGCGTTGCGGGTGGCCGCCTCCTACTCAGAATGCAAGTCTCCGTGAACTTAGATCTGAACTAATGAAGGATCACTTAGCCATGAAACTAGATGGCTATGGTCTTTATTTGTATGGTGTTGTGCTCAAGAAACTAGAATTGCTGAG
>JAIRTY010000651.1 GCA_031254715.1 Nocardiopsaceae bacterium
AGCTGCCCGGCCCGCGGCCGCGCGCCGGCTGTGCCGGCACGGGCCCGGTCGGCACGGGCCCGGCTGACTCGGCCCCGGCTAGCGCGGGCGGCGCTGGCACCGCGCGGGCTGGCACTGGCTGCCCGGGCAGGGGCCGTGCTGGTGCCCGCCGTGCTGGCGCGGGCGGCCGGCGAGGCGGGGGAGGCGGCCGGCGCGCCCTGGCCGGCCGCCGGAGCTGCCGCGCACCCGGTGATCAGCCCGGCCAGCACCGCCCCGGCCAGCGCCGGGGCAGCCGCGCCTGCCGTCACCCTGCCCGCGCTCACCTTGCCCAGGATGCCCGCTGCCAGGCGTTACCGGTCCAGAATGGCCGCGTCCGTCCCGCCTTCCTCGCCGAGGATGGAGCCGATCTGGGCGACCTCGGCCGGCCGTCTGGCCCGCAGCCAGGACAGCGTCACCAGGCCGAGCGCCAGCCACACCAGCCCGACGTAGGGGGTCCACCGGAGGATGCCCGGCGGTGTCGGGTGCACCGACCCGTACAGCGCCGCGGCGAACACGATCGCGCCCAGCACCGGGACTCCCACGTGAACGAGCGGGTTCCAGCGCCGGGTGTCGCGGGTGCGGTGGAAGAACACGATCCCGCCGATGCAGATCATGATGTAGACGACGATGATCAGGAGCGTGCCGGTGATGGCCCAGAAGTAGTAGTTGCTGAACGGCGCGCCGAACGCGGCGTCCGAGAGCGGGTAGCCCATGATCAGGGCCATCACGGTGGCGACCGCGGCCACCGTGATGGTGGCGTTGGCCGGGGTCTTGAACCGGGGGTGGGTGCGGCCGAGCGCGGCCGGCAGCACGCGCTCGCGGCCCATCGCGAACAGGGTCCTGGACGCCGCGGTCGCGCACGCGACGCACACGATGAAGGCCGAGAGCAGGGCGCCGATCTCGACCAGCGTGCCGAGCCAGGAGCCAACGAACGTGGTGGCGACGGTCTTCAGGGCGAACGGGTCGGCTCCCCACCTGGCGCCGTTCTTCACGCCGAAGCCGATCGCCATCGCGTAGGTCGTCCACAGGTAGAAGATGACCACGAACGTGGTCGCGGCGATGATCGCGATCGGGATGTTGCGGCGCGGGTTCGCCGTCTCCTCGCCGAAGTCGGCCGCGGTCTCGAACCCGATGTAGGACGTGACCCCGAGGATGATGCCGTAGAAGACGCCGTTGAACCCGCCCTCCACGGTGTGGCCGAAGCTGAACGCGGACAGGGCCTGGCCGTGGCTGCCGCCCTTGGCCGTGGTCACCAGGTCAACGATCACGATGACCGCGACGGTGAGGATGCCGACGATGAGCTGGGTGCGGGTGGTCACCTTGATGTGCACCACCGACAGCAGCACGAACAGCACCATGCCGATGGCGAAGAACAGGATCCACCAGTCCGGGTTCAGCCCGAGCAGGTCCGCTGCCAGCGCCCCGACCCCGGACATGGTCATCGGCACGAAGCACACCATCGCGAAGAAGTAGAGCCAGCCCGCTATGAACCCGGGCCCCTTGCCCAGGCTGCGGGCCGCGTAGGTGTAGGCGTAGCCAGCGCTCGCCATCCGGCGGGTGAAGCCGATCACCACGAACGCCAGCGTGACGCACGCGATCCCGCCCAGCAGGAACGCCAGCGGCGTGGAGCCGCCGGACACCACGGCCACGCCAGGCACGTTGAGGAGCATCGCCATCCCGGGCGCGATCAGCGATACGCAGATCGTGATGGCGTCCCAGACATTGAGCGTCCCATGGGCGAGCTCGTGCTCGCCGTGGGCGCTCACCGTGGCACGGTCGACGTCTGCCATTGCCCCTCGCTTTCTCACTCAGGCATGAAGACGGTCTTGTCGTCGAGGTAGTAGTCGAATGCGAGCGGCGTGCACTCCCGTGCCACGATCCAGTCGTAGAACTTCATGTGAACCGGGTGCGCGCGATAGCGGTCAAGCGCGGCGACGTCGGGGAACTCCGTGTACAGCAGGTAGGAGTAGCCGCGGGTGCGGGCGCCGGTGAGGTCGGTGCCGAGCCGGCACCTGGTCATCAGCCCGATCTCGCGCGGCCAGCTCGCGACCATCGCGCCGAACTCGGCCTCCTCCGCCGCGGTGAGCGGCCGGGGGAAGCTGAACAGGACGATGTGCTGCAGGCTCATGCCCGGATCCCCTCAGAAGAACTCGAAGTACTCCCGCATCTCCCAGTCCGTGACCTCCTGTCCCTCGGCCGGAGGGTGGGCGGCCACGTCCGCGTCGTACCTGGCCAGCTCGGCCCGCTTCATCTGCAGCAGGTAGTCGACAAGCACGCTGCCGAACGCCTGCCGGTAGAAGCTGTCCTTGTCCAGTTCCGCCACGGCGTCGGCAAGCGACACCGGCAGCATCGGGGCGTTCGCGACGTAGGGGTCGGCTTCCACCGGCGGCGGCGGCTCCAGCCCGCGCCGGATGCCGTCCAGGCCCGCCGCGAGGTCGGCCGCCAGGTACAGGTACGGGTTGGCCGCGGGCTCGCCGATCCGGTCTTCCACGTGACTGCTGCTGTCCCCGGGCGCGCCCTGCACCCGGATCAGCGCGCCGCGGTTCTCCACCGCCCAGCAGACCCGGTCCGGGGCGAACGAGTACGGCCGGTAGCGCTTGTAGCCGTTGACGGTAGGGGCAGCGAACGGGGTCATCGGCAGCGCGTGCTCCAGCAGCCCGGCGACGTAGCTGCGGCCGGTCGCCGACAGCGCTGCGTCGGGGCTGGCGAACGCGTTCTCACCGGTCTGGCGGGATATCAGGGACTCGTGCAGGTGCCAGCCGGAGGAGAAGAAGTTCGGCAGCGCGGGACGGCACATGAACGTGGCGAGCAGCCCGCGGCGCTGGCAGACCTGCTTGACCGCGGACCGGAACAGCACCACGGCGTCGGCCGCCGCCAGGCCGCGGATGGGGCTGAACGAGAACTCCATCTGGCCGGGGCCCCACTCGTCTTCCATCGCGCGGGGCGGCAGGCCGAGCGTGCCCAGCGCGTCCCTGATCGCCTCCAGCGTGCCGGACAGGCCGTCCAGCCTGACCTCCGACAGGTACTGGTAGCCCCGCTCGAACGCGCTCACCTCCGGCGGCACCGGGGTGAACCCGGCATTCTCCGGCAGCAGCCGGTCGCTCTCCAGCCGCACGATGTAGTACTCGATCTCGATGCCGGCCAGGTAGTCGTAGCCGGCCCCGGCCAGCTCGCCGAGCTGGCGGCGGAGCAGTCCCCGGCCGTCGAGCGGCATCGGCTGGCCGTCTGAGAAGAACACGTCGGTGAGCATCCAGCCGGTCCGGTCGGCCCAGGGCAGCACCCGGAACGTGCCGGGGTCGGGCACCAGCACCACGTCAGGGAAGCCGGTCATTTCCGGGATGCCGAAGCCGCCGCCGGCCGCGAAGGCCGGCACGAACACCTGGTTGCCGGTGTCCAGGCTGTAGATCGCGCCGGAGAAGTCCAGCCCGTTGGTGAGGGCGGCGATCGCCGCCTCCGGCGACAGGGACTTGCTGCGCGGCGCGCCGTGCTGGTCCACCACCGCCAGCCGGACGGTGCGCAGGTCCAGGTCCCCGATCCGGGCGGCAACCTCGGCCGCGGCGGCGGCCTGCTCCTCGCTGTGCAGGCCGTGCCTGGCCACGAAGCCGGGGATGCCTACGCCGGCGTGGTCAGTCACCTTTCTGCCTCCTTCTGGTGAGCCCGGCCGCGCAGCTCGTCAAGCAGCGCGGCGGTGAAGTTGTCCGGCTCCACGTCGGCCAGGGACAGGAAGGTCTCCGTCCGCTGGACGCCGGGAATCTGGAAGATCCGGGTCAGCAGCAGCTCGCGCAGGTGGGCGTGATCGCGGACCCGGAGCCGGACGAGCAGGTCGAGTGCCCCGGTCACCACCGTCATGTCCTGCACCTCGGGCAACCGCCGGATGGCGGCGATGACCTGGCTCAGGTCCATCCCCGGCACCGCGGTGACGGCCAGGTAGACCACCACCGGCAGGCCCAGTGCCGCCCAGTCCACCTCGACCCGGTAGCCGCGGATCACCCCGGCCCGTTCCAGCCGGGCCAGCCGGTCAGCGACCGCGGGCGGCGACACCCCGACCGCCCGGGCCAGCGCGCGCTGGGACTGCCTGGCGTCGGTAGCGAGGGCGCTCAGCAGCGCGAGATCGAGACCGTCGGTTTCTGCCTGCCGGGCCGACGGGCTGATCATCTCGCTCAGCTGGCCGAGCGGAGTAGCTGGTTCTGTCATTTGCCAGAGTTCCTGGGCAAGCCGGTGCGGGCTGACGAAAACCTAACCGTTAGTACATGTCATATGTGCTATATAATGCCCAAAGATTCTTACGTTTGACAGTCTCCCTGTCAAGAGCAGGTGACCGGCTGCCAGCAGGAAGGGGGCCGGGAGTCAACGATGACCGCCCCGCCGCAGACGCGTGACTGGACCACGAGCTTCGCCCGCCGGACAGATGCCCTGGGCGGCGGCGAGATCACGGCGATCCTGGCGCTGGCCGGCGCCACCGACGTGATCACCTTCTCGGGCGGGTTCCCCGCCCCGGAAACCTTTCCCACCGACGTCCTGACCGGGATCGCGCACCGGGTCGTGGGCAG
>JAIRTY010000653.1 GCA_031254715.1 Nocardiopsaceae bacterium
TCTCGACATGGCCCACCAAGGAATGAAGGCCGCTCCCCTGGCCAGACCGCGCCGGGCCGCTGCCGCCCGGGCCGCGCGTGCACGCGATGAGCTGCAGGGTAAGACCGCACTTATCACCGGCGCGTCGAGAGGCCTCGGCTACCTTGTCGCGCGCGAGCTTGGTGCAGCTGGCTGCCGGCTGGTCCTGTGCGCCCGCAACGCTGATGATCTCAGCAGGGCCGCCGCTCACCTGCGCAGCCGCGGAGTCACGGTCGTCACGATGGCGTGTGACGTGAGCGATCGGAGGCAGGCCGAAGATTTCGTGCAGCTGGCATGCAACGAAGCCGGCCCGCCAGACATCCTGGTTAATAACGCGAGCGTAGTCCGAGTTGGCCCGCTTTCAGCAATGACCACAGCGGATTTCGAAGAATCACTTGGAGTCGTGTATTGGGGTACCGTCTACACGACGCTCGCGGCGCTGGGCCACATGCGTGAGCGCCGAACCGGGCATATTGTGAATATTGCTTCACTCGGCGGCAAGCTCGCCATCCCGCACCTGCTGCCATACACGTGCGCCAAGTTCGCCATGGTTGGCTTCTCGGAAGGCCTGCGTGCCGAGGTGGCCGAAGACGGGATCCGGGTCACCACTGTCCTGCCCGGTCTCCTGCGCACCGGCTCGCATCTGCGTGCCGCCTACAAGGGCGATCCAGCTCGGGAATTCGCCTGGTTCGCCGCCGGGTCGAGCCTGCCGCTCGGATCGATGAGCGCCGAGAAGGCCGCCAGGCGCATAGTGGCTGCGATGACGCGCGGGCGTTCGCAGATCGTCCTGCCTGCCCCCGCGATCATGGGAATCTGGCTGCAAGATCTGTTCCCTGGCACGATGGCGACCGCCTTGCGCCTTGCCAGCAGGTTGCTGCCGCAAGACGCTGGCGCGGCGGCGGCCGAAGGGCTGGCAGCTCAGGAGCAGGCACGTTCAAGGCTTCTGCGCTGGGCTACCAGGCTCAACGACGAGGCCGCTCGGCGGTTCAACCAGCTCGGCGGATGAGCCTGCCGCAGTCCGGCGGGCGATGATGACGCGAAGCGGCAGAGCCGGTACGGGATGCAGCGTAACGTCACTGAATCCCGCGCCGACGAGCATCCGCTCGTACGCACTCTCGGTATGCACCTCACCCTCACTCGTCCATATCAGCATCAAGATCGAAAATAGGTGCGCTGCGGCTTCAGCTGCAGGCGGGGCGTCACTGATCGTGAAACCAACCAAGGCGATCCGCCCATCGTCGGTCATTGACCCGGCCGCGCGGCGCAGCAGTTCCGACGCGCGGCGCTCAGAAAAGTGATGCAGCACGTTGGTAATCATCACGACGTCGTACGGACCACCAAGATCAAGCTCGAACATGTCCCCGGCAATCGTGGTTATCCGATCGCCAACCCCCATCCGGATGGCACGCTCACGCGCCAGCGGGAGGACATTTGGCCAGTCGAGGGACCAGATTCTGGCATGCGGCTGCTGGCGGGCAAGGGTATAGCCGTACAACCCATGGCCGCAGGCCACGTCGAGGACGTGCAGCGGCTCTCGCCGCGACGCCCACGGGCCGAGCACATCAGCCATCAGCTCTGCTGTCGGAGCTGCGACAGCACCGGCATGAGCGGCGAAATCTTGCCAGTAGGGATAGTCCGGGGTCTCCGCGTTTTCCGCCGTCACGGTACCGCCGTGCCGGACCGCCTCCGGTAGCTTGCCGAGTGCCTCCCATTCCCACTTGCTCGCCATCACTTTCGCCATATCGCCGATATAGCTGGGGCTTCCGCGTACCAGAAATTTCTCTGCAGCGGCGGATAGACGGTAGGCATGATCCTCCGGTTGCAGCAGCCCCAACGCTGCCAGCCCATTGAGCAGGAGCTTCGCCCCGCGCGGGTCAAGCCGCTGGCGTTTTGCCACCTCCGAGGATGTCGTGGCGCCCGCCGCGAGTGCGTCGAATACGCCGAGTTCGATGCCAGCAGACAGCACTGCGGTGTTCTTGTAGGCAAGCAACATGTCGAAGATGCCAGCGGGCCCGAGCTGCCCGCCACTGGGCGGCCCGGAGGCCTCCGTGCTCCGCGTCGTCATTCTTGCCCGCTTCCCTCGGGTACGAACGCCACGGCACGAGTCCACGCGGCTGTCGCCTTGTCGATGAGAACGGGCAGCGCCATAACAAGGAAACCATGCGCCGGGAGATTCGCCAGGTTCCGCAATCGTTCGATGTGGTAATAGGGCCGGCTCCGTCCGAGTACATGAGAGGGCCACAACACGCCAGGGTCGGTCGTCTGGAGGAATCTCCTGATCATTGGCTCGAAAGGACCATCGAAGCCGTCCGCATCCGTGCCGATTACCCGGACACCCGCGTCGAGGAGATCAGCTACGGCGTCAGCAGAGATCGCCTTCTCGCGCTCGGTATGTACCAAAACTATGTTATCTGCGAGGTCTCCTGCTCCGCTAGCCCGCGCGGCCGCATGAAGGTGCGTGCGTTCTATTTGCCAGCCCGGAACGCCGCTAACGTCGAGCATAATTCCCGCACCTACAAAAATGTCAAGGGACGCGTCGCTCATCAGCCCGGTAGATCCGTCAATGGCCGGGCCGTAATGCCCGGGGGCATCGACGTGAGATCCCGCGTGAACGGATGCGCTCACCATCTCATGCCGCAGGAAGGCCGCAGAGGGAAAATGTTCGGGCCTGAGCTTACCGACCGCCTCTGGGACCAGCGCCGGCAGCACCTTCTCACAGAAAATCTGGGCGCCGTCAAGAGCCTCGATGACATCTACCCTGGTCTCAAAAGGTCCGGGTGGGCAGTCAGTGACGCTACTGGACAAGTCTACAATACGGCAGGCACTGAGATCTGCCACGAGACTCTTCAGAGATCTCATGCCAGTGACGTTAACGGGGCAACTGCGTCAGCGGACTAGGGTTCTCCCTAGACCTCCCGGGTGTGTTCGCCTAGCTATCCCTATAACAGACAGGACTTGTCGCGACGTGGTCAGGAGCAAGCTGATCCGTTGATGCGCGATTGTTTACGCAAGCAGAAGTGCTGGTTTGGATAGCGATAAAGGTCAGCCAGGGCATCTGGTCCCTGAAGAGCGGGTCCCGCCGTGCAGGAACTGCACCGCCAGCTGCGGAGATCGCTCTGGTGGCTACCTGGCCATCTCCGGCCTACCGAAGGTAGCATCGCTACTCATGAGGGCAGAAGTGCTCAAGGGGCACCTCGATGCGCTGCTGCTGGCCACCTTGACGGAGGGACCGCGGCATGGTTACGCAATCAGGGAGGCCCTGCGGGAGGGCAGCGGCGGGGAATTTGACCTGCCCACGGGCACCGTGTACCCCGCTCTCCACCGCCTTGAGCGTGCAGGCATGATCCGTGGCACGTGGTCAGAGGTAACCGGGCGGAAAAGACGGACCTACGAGCTCACGTCGGCCGGACGCCGGTCGCTGGAGGCCCAACGGACCGATTGGCGGGTTTTTTCTGCCGCGGTCAGTGGGCTCCTGGAAGGAGGGCCATGTCCCGTGCCCATCGCCTGAAGCTTCCTGGCCTTGCCACCCCCGCCGTCCGCCCCACGCCAGCAGATGCTAGCCGCGCGAAGCCAACGGCCGCGGCACGGCTCAGAACTGACGGAACAAGCGCCCGGTACGTCTCGGATGATGATACGAGAGCAGTGATCGACAGGTATCTGAACGACCTCGCGCATGATCTGATCGGCCCAGGCCCTGTCCGCGCCAGAGTGCTCAGCGAGATTGGCGACGGTCTCCTGGAGGCTGCGGACAACCACTGCGCCGGAGGAATGCCGCAGGAGGAAGCTGTCCAGGCAGCGATCCTAGAGTTCGGCGAACCGAGTACGGTGGCTTCGGCATTCAGGCCAGAGCTTGGCGCTAGGCAGGCCAGGCGCACCGCCTTCGCACTGATGGCCTCGGGGCCGCTGATTGGAGCGGCCTGGCTCGCAGGCGTGGCACTAGCGTTCTTGCCACAGGGATTCCAGCATCTGCCGTGGGCATGGTGGTATCTGCCATTTGTGGCGCTGGCAATCATGGTCGCGGTCCCCAGCTTGGTATTGACGATCGCCTCAACCGGCCGACTCGGGCTCCGTCTGACGCTGCCGGCCAGTCTGCCGCCCAGGGCCGCTGGCATCGCCAGCGCGGCGGCAATCACTGTGGACACCACGTTGCTAGCCGTCCTTGCGGTATACGCACTGACTGCGGCGGCCCATCCGTCGCTGGTGCCCTTGGCCCCAGCGGTTGCAGTCAGCTTGGCGCGAATCTGCCTTGCCGTACCTGCTTCATGGAGGTGTCTTGCCGCGACAGCGGCCCCCTGAGACTGCCCCAGGAACGCCGGACGTAATCGCGCCGTCCGGCTTCCTCGGTCAGCACGGCTACCCGCCGACCCCGTCAGCCCCGGACCGCCTTGATCCGTGGAAGTGACCGGCTGGGCGAGGGACCGTGCTTCCGGGCAGGGTCAAATGGCTCTTTCCCCTGGCAGGAACGGATGGGTAGTGGTATCGAGTTAGCACGAGCCTTTACGCAGGGGGAAGGCGGTACGGTGCTTTACGGTCGTGACGATCTCTTTTCGCTGGTCGAGCGGCATGTGGGGCGTGGCATGGCGGACGACCGCCGCATAAGCTCGGCGCATCACGGTTGCCCTCCGGTCATCCTCGCCTCGGGCGGGCGCGGATCGGGCAAGACCGCGGCGCTTGACGAGATCTCCGGTAAGTACGGTAACCGCGCGCCCAAGGTTAAGCGCGATATTGCGGCGCCGCGGTATTCGGATGATGACCAGGGCGTCCCCTCTGGGGAAACGCCGCTCACGCGGCTGCTTCGCGACCTTAAATTCGAACTGGAATTGAAGGTTAGCGGCAATGGGTCACGGATCAGATTCCCAATACTGGACCCCGCGCTGATCGCTGTGGCTACGTGGCAGGCGGACTGGGGGGATGACACTGAGATCACCCTCGGCGAGGCGAGCGGGCTGCTTGTGGACAAGACCGAGGCACTTGCGAGAATCGCGCACCGCCCGGCGGGTGACAGATGGGTCCAAGGATGGATCGCTGATGTGCTCGCCGGCCTCGGAGGGGCCTCCGTCCCGTTTCCGGCTGGCGTGTTCGTCCAGGCCACCGTGCATGCCTTCGTGGCGAGGGCACTCGGTGCTGTGCGGCGCAGCGTCCCCATCAAGTGGCATGAGAACTTCGATCGGCAGGCGGCAGGGGACGGCTATGAGGCGCTGGTCATGCTTGGCCGGGATCACAGTGCGGGCGGGAATCTGCGGGCGGAGGCCGAACGTCGCCTGGTCGCGGCATTCCTGGCCGACCTGAGCGCCGCGTACGGCGGGCCGTCATGGTGGTCTGCCCGCGCGGCGTCACCGCTGGCCCTTCTCGACAACGTAACGGCCAACCCGGTCGGCAGGCGATTCCTGGAACTTGTGCTCGATTGCCGGGCGCGGCCGGCCGCGGACAAGGACCCGCTGGTTGTGGTGGGTTGCGTGCCAGAGAACTTCCAGCTGAATCAACGCGCGGGCGGTGAGCCCGCGCAGTGGGTGGACCTGACCCCGTTGCGCCAGCCCAACGCGCTCGCCATGCTGAAGGGTGCCGATCACCGACGGTACTCAGGCGATCTCGACCAGCTGATCGTCCGTGTCACCGGCGGACTGCCTCTTGCCGTCGCCGTCATCACCGCAGCCGTCGCGCGGGAAGCGCCCAAGCCCGGCAGCAGGAAGGGCGCCGGCCCGGATCCCGGACCCGGCACGCCGCGGGTGGACAGCACTCGCCTGCTGGATCTCCCGAGCGCCGGGCCGGACGGTGTTTCCGGCCCGCCAGTGGCTGCTCATCTCCTGGGGCGGCTAATCCCCGACAAAAAGTGGCAGGCCAGGCTGGCTATGCTAGCGTGCGCACTCGACGCCGACGAAGCGCAAGAGCTCGTGGAGACCTACCTCGACGGCGGCCACGCGCGCGCAGCCACGGTGTCTGAGGCCGAGGAATACCTCCGGGTCAACGGATGGGCTCCCGGCGCCGGGTATTTCGTGCCCGATCCGTTTCTCCGCGTGCTCCTGCACCACCAGCTCCTGGCGGAGGGCTCTCATCCGACCAGCGCCGAGGCGCACGCGGTGCTGCGAGATCGCTACGGCGAGGGCGCAAGCCCGGGGATGCTGGGCAGTTCCAAGCCGCGGCGGCTCTACCACAGCCTGGCCCGCGGCGATGTCGCGGACGTTACGCGGCGGCTGCGCGAGTCGTTCGACCGGTCGGCGGCCGACGACTGGCTTGCAGTCTTAGTGCAGGTGGCTGCCGCACCCTGCGGCCACCGGCCAGACGCCCGCCGTGACATTGCCCTGGGCACGGATGACGACCCTGGCCAGGACGACATTCACCGTTCCATCACGCGGCTGCTGCACGCCGCCTGGTACCTGCACGATCCGCTCGTCGCCCCGGACGCCGACGTCATAGGCCAGCTGGTGAACGAGCTCAACCTCCTCGCAGGCCGGCGAGGCAACCGGGTCTTCACTGATGCGGCACGCGAGTGGCCAAAGCGGCTGCGGTCCTGGCAGCAGGACTGGAAACCGGCGAGCTGAACGAGAGAACGGGACACCATGCCAGCACACGTGCTCAGCCGTGCCTGGAGGGCAGCGACGCGTACTCCGCGCCGCCGGACCATCACCGTCACGGCGGCCGTCATCGTGCTCGTGGCGGCCACATACGGAGGCGTTACCCTGGGCAATAACGCCAGCAAGTGCCCGGCGGGCCGATTTCACGGCCCGCTGCACGAGTGCGTCGGCGTGACCGACGGGTCCTACGACTTCATCCCCCAGCTGCACCTGGTGGACCAGGCGATCCTGGCCGAGAACCAGAACGCGCGCAGGCTAGCCGCTCGGGAGCATGGCCAGGTCGCCACAATCGCCCTGTTGCTGCCGCTCACCTCACCAGACCCCTCGATGCGGGCCGAGATCGTGCAAGAGGTCCAAGGCGCCTATGTCGCGCAGTACCGCGCGAACCACCGCGCGAACGGCCTGCAACCGCCGATCCGGCTGGTCCTGGCCAATCCTGGCGCGAACAGTACCTGGTACATTCCGGTCGGCCGGGACCTGCAGGCCGTGGAAGGCGCGCCGGATAACCTCCGGGCAGTAGCTGGCATCAGCGTATCCACCGCCACGACGAAGAAAGAAGTGGCGTGGCTGACCAAGCATCAAATACCTGTCGTCGGCGGCGCCATCACCGCTGACGACATCGCGAATACCCCTGCCAGCGACCCGTTCCCGGGCTTCGCGCGTGCGGAGCCGACCAACGACCAGGAGGCCCAGGCACTCGCGAGATTCGGGAAGGTCAGCCCACGCCAGGCGATCGTGGTGCAAGACTCCCGCACCGATGATGACTACATCACCACGCTAGCGAAGTGGTTCGATGATCATTCGGCGTACCAGCCCTTCACATTCCAGTCGTCCCCCGACGAAAGCCAGCCAGGAATCACCGCCAACACCTTCGCAAACGTCACGGTGCCAGGGATCTGCAGCGTCCAGAAAACAAAGCACATCAATTGGATCTACTTCGCGGGCCGGCAGGTCCAGCTCAGGCTCTTCATCAATGCCCTGGCAGCCGGGTGCCAGGGCAGCCAGTTCACCATCTTGACCGGATCGGCGGCCTCACATCTGACCAGCGACCCGTCCCTCAACACTGCCGCGTTCAGCAAGGGCCTAACGCTTGAGTATGCGGCCATCGCGTCGTCAAAGATCTGGAACGGGACCAGTCAGGGTGCCGACGGCCGGTCCGCCGCCGGGTGGCCCGGCTTCGCCGGCACGATCAAGGCGCATTCGGGGACCCGGCAGAGCCAGATAGGGACGGTATCGCTCGCCAACGGCCAGTCCATCATCAACTACGACGCCGTGCTCACCGCGATCGCCGGCATCCGCGCGCTGACCAACGCCGGTAACCCGATGCCGGCCCTCCAGCAAGTCGCGCACGGGTGGGGCAACTTGTCCGGCACGAGGGCGGTGCCGGGGGCCAGCGGCCAGATCTGCCTGGACAACGCCGGCAACCCCTATGACAAGCCGGTCCCCATCGTCAAGTACGGTGACCTGGCCTCCGCCGTCCCAGCGTGGCCGAACGGCCACCCGCCCCAGTACCCGTGCATCGTCCCCAGGAACGGCTAGCGTTCCCCCGGACGTAACGGTCCCTGAACGCGGCTCGTCGCCTTCAGCCGTGGGTGTCTAAGTTCCCGACCGCAGCACTGACCCCACGTGTTCCCGGTCAGGGGCTAGCGGGCTCGTAGGCGCAGGCTACGTCGCTGACTTGCTGGTAGCCGATGCGCATAAGGAACTGGCTGTTGCGGCCGTAGGACTTCGCGCCCAGCAGGAAGAAGTCAGGCTCCGGCAGCCGCAGCACATCCACGCCGTAGTTCGGCTGATCCAGGCAGTTGCCCGCGGCATCACCGAGCAGTTGCGCCGACAGGCCCATGGGCGCCGCCGTCGCATAACACTCATGCACCTGAAGTTCACGGTAGAGAGCCGTGTCAGGACCATATCCAGTCAGCGAGAAAACGTGATCCACCGTTATTTCCCGCTGAGCTGTGCCATGCAGCCGAACGCGGATCCGTCCGTTGCTCACTTGGAAGGAGTCCACCGTCAGACCGGATTGCACCGTCAGGCCCGGCACGTTGCCGGCTGCTATCCACTTCGCAGAATCGGCGAGGGCCTGGCGCAGCGGGAGGGGGTCGTTAGAGATTTCGCCCCAGGTCGGGTCCGATCGGCGAACTGCCCAGACGACATGCGTCCCTGGCGAGCCGGGTACCAGCTCAGCGAGGTCGCGGGCGACCGTCTGGGCCGACTTCCCCTCCCCTAGCAGCAGAATTTCCTGGCTAGCCCAATGATCCCAGTCGCGTCTCAGATTCGGCAACTCACGGACAATCTGGCCCCCGAGCTCATGTTCCCCTGGCGCGGGCACTCCCCCATCACCTGCCGCGTTCGGCATCCCGTAGGTGCCCGTGCAATCGAGCACCATCGTCGCGGTTGCGGTCGCCACTTCACCGCCCGGGCGTCGTAGCACTATGCGGAACGGGCTTTCCGAACGGCGTGCGGTTCCGATCTCCTGGTGCTTGAGCAGGCCCTCCCTGGCCACGCCTAGTACGTGCGTCCCCAGTGCGAGGTTTCCCGCGAGTTCCGGAAGTTCAGCGAGTGGCTGCAGCAGCTCTGAGACAAGCTCCGAGCCGTCCGGGCAGTAGTCAGGATCCTTGGGCGGCTCCTTTCCCGCTGACCTGAGGTGGCGCGCCATCCGCTCGGAGACGTTCATGGACCATGGCGTGAACAGACGCACGTGATCCCAGCGGGTCACATTGCCTCCGACCTGCGGCGCGCCCTCATAGACAGTGAATGGCCAGCCAGCGTCACAGGCGGCCAGGGCTGCTTCCAAACCCACCGGGCCTGCACCAAGGATCGCCACCCGAATCGGCGCGGGCGACCTCGTCTTCCGCTGATCAGCCATGGCCTGCCTTCCCTTTGTCCGGTCCCGTGCGGCAGGCCTGGAGGGTCAGCCGATCGGGTTGTAGGTCAATGTGTCCAGCAAGAGATGCCGAGCGCCCCGAGGCGATCCCGCGGCCTTCCCGGTGGACTTGCTCTCGCCGAAGCACTCCGGCCACGCCGGTGGACATGGCACATCCGCCAGCCCAGACGGGTGGCCCACGCAGAGACGGAGGATGGTCAGGGCCTGCGCCGCCAATACGCCACCCACCTCGGCGGGTTATTCCAGGTCGCACACCACGTCGACGAGAACATGGTCAGGGACTCCTGACGCCAGCGCCACGGCGCGACGGGATCCCTTTGGGCAGACCACCGGCCAGTGCCTGGACGAACTCTGGGCCAGAACCGCAGCAGCTGCCGATGAGCTGCACGCCCGCGTCGGCCCAGCCCTTGGCTTCGGCAAGGTAAGCCTCGGGCGAAAGATCATCGAACACCCAGACGGGTGCCTGCCAGCTGCCGACCTCCGCGTACACGCCGATGGGGGTTTGGGGGAAGTAGCGTCGAACGATCTCGAGGCCATCGGGGACGACGTCCAGTGCGACATGCATCAGGGTGACCGCAGCAAGCTGCTGGCCGGAATTCGCGTAAGCCTCGACGAGCTGCTGGAAGACATCAGGAGCACCCGGCTCCTCATCAGGCACGATTCAAGGCTTGTCGGCCGAGTAGGTACCAAGCTGACCAGACTCGAATCTGATGGGTGACATACCAAGCCACACCGGTAGGCCTGTCTCGCACGCAGCCTCAACGGCGGCCAAGCCGTAACTCGTCGAGTCCATCATCTCGAGCGCAATGAGGTCCACCCCGGCGTCGGCCAAGATTGCGGCCTGCTCCCTGAAGGTGGACAGTCCGCGCAGGTCACTATCATCGTCAGAGCCCATCGCGGCCGGGATGAAAGACGAGATCGACCCTGCTATGGCGACCGGCCTATCAGCGGCCGCCTCCCGTGCCCTGATCGCCGCTTCGACCGCGCGCCTGTTCAACTCGTCCACCCTGTCGCCCAGTCCGGCAGGCTCCAGGCCAGCCCGGCTGGTGGAGTGGGTGTTCGCGATGATCACCTCTGCACCGGCGTGGATGTAGTCCTCATGCAGCGCCTGCACGGCATCGAGGTGTGCGCGGTTGGCGGAGCCAAACCACGAGACCTCATCCACCGGCACGCCGCGGCGCTGGAGTTCCGTCGAAACGGCTCCATCGAGCACGACTACGTCACCGGCTGCCAGCCGCTCAGTTAAATCCCGCACGATTCCTATCCCTTCCTCGAATCATAAGTCGGCATTTATCGATTTCAGGGCGCACTGTAGCGTATCCCGGCGCCAACATAGCAGTCAAGAGATTGATCATCCATAAGTAATGGGCAATACATGTAATAAGAACTATTGATCGAAGCGGCCTTGACGCGCGGACTTGAAGCTTGCCAGAATCCCTGCGTAAAGCGATTAGCAAGGGTTGCACTCCAGCCAGAGTGAATGCCTCAGCTATGACCTGGCGGGCTCGAGAAGTATTCACTTGTTTGCGCTGCATCAAATGCAGCGACGTCTCTCGCAGCGTCAATTCCGTGCAAGTGTGCGTCGGGAGGTCACCATGACTTATCAAAGGCGGGCGGCGGCAGCCTGCGCACCGGTGCAACGGTGAACGACGAGGCCGGCGCGCCTCCGGGCCGGTTGCCGCGCAGCGGCGGTGCGGCAACCGATGGCGCTCTGCCGAAAGACGAAGCTTCCGTCGCAGCCCTCGGGTATGTGCAGCGGCTCGACCGGTCGCTGGGCCGCTTCGCGCTGTTTGCCCTCCAGTTCAGCTACATGTCCGTGATCGCCACGTGGTTCCTGCTCTTCGGCTTCGGATACACCTTGACCGGCCCCTCGATGCTGTGGCCGTGGGGAGCGTTCTTCGCGGGGCAGATGCTCGTCGCGCTCATCTTCTGCGAGCTGGCAGCGCACTATCCAGTCGCGGGATCGGTATACAACTGGTCCAAGCAGCTCACGACCGGCTGGACGGCGTGGATGGCTGGCTGGATGGTGGTGCTCTTAGCGCCCATCACACTGGTAGCGGACGCCCTTCCGGCCCAGGCGATACTCCCCGCGCTCTGGCCTTCCTTCCAGTTCATTGGCTCATCGAGCAATCCGGTGAACCTGGCGGAGAATACCGCGCTGCTCGGCAGCGCCGTGATCGTGATCAGCACGCTGATCAATTGCCTGCGGGTACGGAAGGTGGGCCGCTGGAACAATGTGACCGTGCTCGCGGAGCTCGGTGTCGGTGCGCTCGTAATCGTCCTGCTATTCGCGCACCCCCATCGGTCACCCGCCGTTCTCATCAGCACGCTGGGGACCGGGAAGGGGTACGCCTTCGGCTACTTCGGCGCCTTTCTGGTGGCGTCCCTGATAGGCGGGTACCAATTCTACGGCTTCGATACCGCGAGCTCGCTGGGGGAAGAGACCGCAGACCCGCACCGCCGGGCCCCGCGGGCGATCATCAACGCGATGATCGGCTCTTTCATCATCGGCGCCCTGCTGGTCACCGCCACCGATATGGCGATCCCGCGGCTGACAGATGGCAGGGTCGGCACTTTCGGCCTGCCTTTCGTCGTTGACGAGGTGCTGGGCAGCACGGTGGGGAACATCCTGCTGGCCGGCGCCTTTGTCGCGGTTTTCGGCGCCACCCTGGCCGTGCAGGCGGCCGGGGTCCGGATGATGTTCGGCATGGCCAGAGATCACCAGCTTCCGCTGGCCCGCCAGACCGCGCATGTGTCGAAGCGATCCAGGGCGGTTATGCTGCCAGCGGTGATCATCGGATGCGCAGCCGTGGCCCTGCTGGTGGTCAACATTCAGTCCACTCAGATCATCCCCATCATCTCGTCGGCGGCGATCGCGACCGCCCAGATCGCCTACCTGTTCGTTTCGGTCCCGCTGCTGGTGGCCCGCCTCAAGGGCAAATGGCCCCCGCCGAAGGACGCGGGAAAGCCTCGCTTCTCCCTTGGCCGCTTCGGTCTTCCGTTGAACATCCTGGTGGTGCTGTGGGGAGTGGCCAGCGCACTCAATCTGCTGTGGCCACGGAAGGCTCTCTTCAACCCTCTCCCGCCCTTCCACTGGTATTTCCAGTACGGACCACTGCTGTACATGGCACTCGTGGTCGGCGTCGGCTCGCTCTATTACTTCCGCCGTGCCAGGTCGCGGCGCGAGATTCTCCCCGAGCACCGCCGGCCCAAGCCGGTCACAACTGACCAGGTCAACGCCTAACGTCCGCTGGCGCGGCGAGGCGGGCTCCGGGCCGCCTCCATGGCAGTCTGCCGGGCAGCACGATATTTGCGCAATGCATGCCAGATGAGAAGGATACTGATCAGGCTCGGCAGCACCCGGAATGCCACCATGCAGCACGATAGGATCTTCGCCTGCGACTACCGCCAGGAAGCGAGATGGTATATCGATATATAAGCCTGCATGCATGGCAACGATCAGAGAAACTGATGGATAGCTTATCGAATTTGTAAAGGCTGCCGAAAACTCCCTTGCCCAATCGTTCCACATGTGCTAAGTAGTGATACTACCTACCTTTAAGGAATGATTCATGTCTCGCTTTCAGCTCGCACTGCGGGTCGGCGACTTGGAGGCTTCGGTCGCCTTCTACCGCAAGCTGCTCGGCGTGGAACCAGCCAAGCTGCGCCATGACTACGCAAACTTCGCAGTGGCCGACCCGCCCTTCAAACTCGTCCTGCTGGTGGGAGAGCCCGATCAGCAGACCATCCTCGATCACCTCGGGATCGAGGTCGACACGGCCGCCGAGGTAGACGCCGCCGCTGACAGATTCGAGGCGATCGGCGTGCCGAATGAGACCGAGGCCGGGACCGAGTGCTGCTATGCCCTCCAGGACAAGGTCTGGGTCCATGGCCCAGGCCGAGAGCCGTGGGAGGTATACACCGTCGTAGCAGAGGCGGACACCCTGGGCAAGAGCGCTGACATCGCCGCGGGCCATCACTGAGTTCAGCGCCCGGCATCATCACCCTGGCGGGGCGCACGAGATCGGGCGGTTCGCGACTGCCCGGCCACCGCCGCGGTAACCGGCATCGGGGCATGGACCGCGCGCGGCCACGGGCAGGACGACGAGGAGCGGGAGCAGTCCTGCATCCTCAGCAGCCGCGGTCCGGCGCCTTTGGGTAAGGCGGGCAAGATGGCGCGGACGACGATACATGAGCTTCTGACAATGGCGCGGAGTGGCTTGTGCAGACTGTCTCCTGCTCAGGCCCTGCAGGCCATGTGCTCGGGCGCGGCGCTGATCGACATCCGCTGTGATTCGCAGATCGCCCAGGATGGCACGATCGCCGGGGCGCTCATCATCGCCCGCAATGTCCTGGAGTGGAGGCTGGATCCGGCCAGTCAGCATCGCCATTCCCAGGCGCCGCGACTCGGCGATCGCGTCATTATCTTGTGCGATCAGGGCTACCAGTCGAGCCTGGCCGCCGCAACGTTGAAGCAGCTGGGCTTCGCGCACGCGAGCGATGTGGACGGCGGGTTCCAGGCCTGGCGCGAGGCCGGGTTGCCGGTGAATCTGCCCGGAGGCTCGTGGCAACGGACATCAGGATCTGCCCGGTGAGGTCACAAATTCTGCCCGCTGATGGCCACCAGATCTGCCCCGTGTCGGCAATCAGATGGGCCGGATGAGTTAGCTCGAGGCGCTGCACCCCGCTGGCGCATCCGCGTTCCTGTCCACCGGCAAGCCGGCTGTGCTCGCGGAGATGTTCCAGGTGCTGGTGCCCGGGGGCCGGATCGGCACCTCCGATGTCGTCACCGACGACCGCATGACGACGGCTGACCGGGCCGCGGCTAGCTCCTGCACCGGCTGCATTGCCGACGCCCTCTCGCGGGAGGAGTACCTCAAAGGACTGGCGGCAGCAGGCTTCAGCGGCGCCCGGCATGCGCTCAGCGATTGTCCGCGCCGTCAGGCCTGCGGCGAGGGGCTAGGCGACGGGGACTGACAGCAGCCCGGCCATCCGCTCCAGCGCGGCGGGGACCAAACGGTAGTAGACCCAAGTTCCGCGTCGCTCGCTGTCAATGAGCCCGGCCGCGCGCAGCACCTTGAGGTGATGGCTGATGGTGGGCTGACTCAGATCGAATGCGCTCGTCAGATCGCACACGCAGACCTCCCCGCCTGCGTGGGCACCAATCAGGGACACCAGCCGGAGCCGGACCGGATCACCAAGCGCCTTGAAGACCTGCGCCAGGCCGGCCGCCGCGGCCCCGTCGAGCGGCTCGCTGACCAGGGCCGGCTGGGCACAGGCGCCGGAGCCTGTCAGGCCAACGATCGGCAGATCCCCGGGCACATGCTGGACTGACATGCATCTATGTTGACGGGGATCGATGCAGGCTGGCAAGCTGGGCGCTGTATCGATAGCTGCCTATGAAGAGCCGGGGTATGAGCGTGAGCGGGGTCGGGCTGTGGCGGCGGCTGGCTGCGGAGTTCCTTGGCAGCGCTTTCCTGGCCGGGCTGGTGATCGGGTCGGGGATCGCCGCTCAGCGGTTGTCGCCCGGTGACATAGGCCTGCAACTGCTGGAGAACGCTGCAGCGACGGCGGCCGGGTTGTACGCGATCATCTTGATGTTCGGCCCGATCTCTGGCGGTCACTTCAACCCGGTCGTATCGTTCGTCGACGCGGCGTTCCGCGGCGTGTCCTGGCGTGACGCGGCGGCCTACCTGCCCGCCCAGGTGGCCGGGTGCATATCCGGCGCGGTTGCCGCGAACCTGATGTTCGCCCTGCCCGCGGTGAGCATTTCGGTCAAGCACCGGGCCACGGGGGGCCATTTCCTGTCGGAGATCATCGCGACGCTCGGGCTGATGCTGGTGATCTTCGCGCTGGCGAGGTCGGGCCGGAGCCAGGTTATTCCGGCCGCGGTCGGCGCCTATATCGGCGCTGCTTATTTCTTCACGTCCTCGGCCAGCTTCGCCAACCCGGCGATCACCATCGGCAGGATGTTCTCCGACACTTTCGCCGGCATCGCCCCGTCCTCGGCTCCGGCCTTCATCGCCGCCCAGGTCGTCGGCGGCGTCCTCGCGGCCGGGCTTGTCAGGCTGCTGTATCCGGGCATGACTCCAGCCGAAGCCGCTGACGTCACCGTTCCCCATGATGGCTCAGGCCCTGCCAGGCGGTCGGACAGCGACGCTGCAAGCGAAGCCGCGGCTCCTGCTGTCGGTCAGTCGAACGGCCCCGCCCGCAGCTAACGAGACGACGGAGCCAGCCCATGCACCTGGTCATGATCGGCGGCAGCGACGCGGGCATCAGCGCTGCCCTGCGCGCCCGTGAGCTCGAACCATCGGCCGACGTCACCGTCGTTGTCGCCGACGCATACCCGAACTTCTCCATCTGCGGCATCCCCTACTACGTTTCCGGGGAGGTGGCCCACTGGCGTAACCTCGCCCACCGGACCGTCGCTGACCTGGAAGCGACCGGGATGGCCCTGCGGCTGGACACCACAGCCCAGCGCATTGACGTTCCCGGACGCAAGCTGCAGGTCACCGCGGCCAATGGGCGGGACGAGCTGATCTCCTACGACAAGCTGGTCATCGGAACCGGCGCAGTCCCGGTCCAGCCCCCGATCGCTGGCCTGACCGGACCCGGCGCCCTCGGGCCCGACGACGGCGTGCATGTGCTGCACACAATGAGCGACACCTTCGCAGTGATGCGCACACTCCAAGAAACATCCGCGGCGAGCGCTGTCATCATCGGCGCCGGGTATGTCGGCCTGGAGATGGCCGACGCCCTGATTGCCCGGGGCCTGTCCGTCACCCAGATCGAGCAGCTACCTGAAGTGCTGGCGACAGTCGACGCAGACCTAGGCACGCTGGCCCGCGCCGAGCTGGCAGCACAGGGCGTCGAGGTGCTGACCCGTACCACGGCCCGGCAGATCAGCAAGACTTCTGCTCCCAGCCCGGCCCGCTTGCGGGTTCAGGCCCAGACCGCATCCGGCGAGGCCGTGGAACGGGCGGCCGATATGGTCCTGGTCGTCACCGGCGTACGGCCCGATACCGGGCTGGCAGCGGCAGCCCGTGCCCGCCTAGACGCCCGCGGCGCGATCCGGGTCGACCCGGCCATGCGGACTGGCCTGCCGGACGTGCTGGCTGCCGGCGACTGCGTCGTCACGCATCACCGGCTGCTCGGGCAGACGTACCTGCCGCTGGGCACCACCGCGCACAAGCAGGGCCGAGTCGCCGGGGAGAACGCACTCGGCGGCAACCGGCAATTCGCCGGCAGCCTCGGCACCCAGGTGGTCAAGATCTTCGACCAGGTCGCGGCACGCACCGGACTCCGGCATGACGAGGCCATGGCGGCCGGATTCGACCCCATCACCGTCCAGTCCGAGGCTGACGACCACAAGGCCTACTACCCCGCAAGCCACCGCATCACAATGCGCGTCACCGGCGACCGGGCCACCGGCCGACTGCTTGGCATGCAATTGTTCGGCCACAAGCACGCCGAGATCGCCAAGCGGATCGACATCGCCGCAACAGCCATCTTCCACGCCATGACGGTCGAGGACATGAGCGATCTCGACCTGTCCTACACCCCGCCGCTTGGCAGCCCGTGGGAGGCAGTCCAGATGGGCGCCCAGGCCTGGGACCGGGAAGTCCAGCGCCTCAGCAGGTAAGGAGAGTTCAGCGAGGAAACCATCGAATCACTGCTGCTCGACGGCTACTCCGAGCCGGCATTCAGGGCCACCGTGACCAACTACCAGGGCACATAGATCTCCGCCGTGGTGAGGCCAAGGGCGCGGGGAGCGTCGTGGATCCATGCCGCTAGCGGGGCGATAACGGCTGCGGCGTCGGCGCTGACTCCGCGCAGCGTGTTGGAGGCGAATGAGCGCTGGTGTTCCAGGCCGAGGTAGACCAGTCCCAGGTGGGTGGCGGAGATCCCGCCCGCATGCAAGGGCATGCCGGATGAGTCCAGCGCACCGAGGCCACTGAGGTAGCCGAGGCTGGGGCGGTAGCCGGTGGCCAGGATGACCGCGTCTGCCCGCTCCCGCTCATGGTGGTCCCAGACGACCTGGTCGCCATCCAGGCCGGTGAACATTGGGCTGACGTCCAGCAGGCCGTCGGCCAGGGCCTGCCCGAAGCCCACGCTGTCGGTGATCACGCCCCCTCCGGTGATCTTGTCCAGCCACGGTGCGGGCAGGGTGTCGAAGCCGGTCTCGCGCAGCCAGTAGTGCACGTCTTTGCCGCCGATCCGCTGCGGGATGACCCGGAGGGGGTGCCGCGCGGCGAGCGTCACCTTGGCCACCGGTGCCAGCTCGCTGGCGACCTGGGCGGCGGAGTTGCCCGCGCCGACGACGATCACCCGCTTCCCCTCGAAGGGAGCGGGGTTGCGGTAATCGGCGACATGCAGCAGCTCGCCGGTGAATCCTTCCTGGCCCGGGAAGGCTGGCCGGTGAGGGCTGGCGAACGACCCGCTCGCCGCGACGATCCCGGCGGCCCGTAGCTGCCGCCCGTCCGCCGTCACGACCACGAACTCCTGCTCGTCCCGGCGGACGGCTACCACCCGGGTACTGGTGCAGATCTCCACGCCCAGCGCGGCGGCGTAGCTTTCGAGGTAGGCGGCTACCTCGTCCCGGGCCGGGTAGTGATCCGGGTCGCCCGGGAACATCAACCCGGGCATGGAGTTGAATCCGGCGGGTGAGAACGCTTTCAGGCTGTCGTAGTAGTAGGGCCACGATCCGGCTGCGCGGTCCCTGGCCTCCAGGATCACCGGCACCAGGTCATGTTCGAGGACGGCGCGGGCAGCAGCAAGCCCCGACTGGCCGCCGCCGATGACGATCACAGAGCCACTGGTGCGCTGGCCGAAGCTCATTGTCTTGCTCCTTTCGCCCGGGCCGGCCGCTCGCGCGCTCCTGCCCAAAGGTTGTGCCACGCACGGCGCCCGGCGGGTGTTCGCCGGGCGCCGTCCATGCCCTGCCGGGCTGAGTTCCCGGGATGCCGCGGCGCGGCCGCTAGCAGCACTGCGACGCGGATGCGCCCGGCTCCTGGGCCTGGCTGGCCTCGCTGCCGCAGCCGGCAGGCCCCTCCTGCTCCTGGCCGTAGAAGGTCGGGCTGTCGGCGAGCACGGTGTAGATCTCCCACTGCTCGCTGTCGGGCGCGCCCTGTACCCAGAACTTGTCCTGCTTGGCGTAGCAGCACGTGGTGCCATGCTCATCAGCTGAGGCGAGCCCGGCCTCGGCGAGGCGGGCCTGCTCGGCCTCGACGGCCTCTGTGTCGGCGACTTCGACGCCCAGGTGGTTGAGGGTGCCGCCCGCGCCGGGGTTCTCCATGAGGATCAGCTTCAGTGGCGGCTCAGCGATCGTGAAGTTCGCGTAACCGGGGCGGGTCTTGGCGGGCCCGGCGCCGAACAGCCGGGAGTAAAACGCGATGGCCTCCTCCAGATTGCTGACGTTGAGGGCCAGTTGCACGCGGGACACGGGAACCTCCTGAGACATCGACGGCTGTCTATCTGTGACCGCCCCTGAGCTTGCCATAAGACATTTGGATCTGTCAATATATATCTATGTCGAAGTCTCTGGTGGTCCTGGACCTGGGCAGCACCACTGCCTGCTGCGCGCCGCTGTCCGGCGGGGCGCTGTCGGCCGGGCAGGCCGAGCAGATCGCGCCACTGCTGAAGGCGCTCGCCGACCCCGTGCGGCTGCGCCTGATGTCGCTGGTCGCCTCCAGCGCCGGCGGCGAAGCGTGCGTGTGCGACCTGACCGGAGCATTCGACCTCTCCCAGCCAACCATCAGCCACCACCTCAAGGTGCTCCACGAGGCCGGCCTGCTGGAACGGGACAAGCGCGGCGTATGGGTCTACTACCGCGCCCGCACCCAGGCCCTCGCCAGCCTCGGCACCCTCATCGGCAGCCCTGAGCGCTAACGGCGCGCGAGCGTCAACTGTCGCGCCAACCTGTTGCACCTAGGAAGGTCTACGGACACCTCCCGGCAGGGGCACTCTCGCAGGAGTGGCGTGTCCGCATGCCGCGTCCGCGCCTTTGCATGCCTATCGGGATTATCCGTAGGGGCGCGCGGCTAATGCCCAGCGGGACAGTTTGGCCAGTTCGCCCACGAGACCTACAGGGCTTCTGGTCTCAGGACGTTCGACCGGATGAGCTCACTGAGGTCTTTGGGGTCCATGTTGTGTCCGGTCTGGCGGCGGAGTTCTTTACGGATCTGATCGACCACGGTGTCGCTCATAATGACCGTTACGAGGGACTTCGCGGAGGTGGCGGCCTTGACCCGCCACAGCTCGTCCATGGCGTTGCGCTTGAGCGCTTCCTTAGCCAGGTAGAACAGGATGTCAGCTTTCTGGGTAGGACCGCCCTCGCCAAGCAGGTCCACGTCCAGGGCCATATCGAGGACTACCGGCAGCCCGGCGGTCAGGTGCCAGACCTGCCAGACCTGGCCGTTGGTGAGGATGATCCACTCGACCCCCTCGTTGACCGAGTACATCTCGACTTGCCGCAGGTGCCGCACGCTGAGCTTGGTGGTGCAGCGCTTGACCTCGATGAACGCGACGAGCTGCTTGGCGATGCGCACGCCGTAGTCAGCGAACTCGCCTTTGACCTGGTACTCCGTGGTGAGGTCTTCGTACTTGTCATAGCCCAGGCCCTCGCACAGGAAGTCGGTGACCAGCAGCCGGGTATCACCTTCGTTCGCGTCCCGGGCGATCAGGTCAGCCAGCGGCTTGGCGAAGCGCCGGACAGCCGTCCGCACCCGATCCCGCGTCTCGGCCTCCCACTTCGGCACCTGACGGCCTGGGGGCTTCCTCGCGGACGTGCCAGCCGGCCCGGTGCTGGTGGCAGCCACTTCCGCCAGCGCGCTCGTCGCCTCTGTCATATCCAGCCCCCCGCTACCCGTCACCATGCGAATACCTACTCGTAGACGCGCGAACAGGTTATAAGGGTGACTACTGCCTGGCAGGATCTGCCACATCGTGGCCGATAAGCGGGCACGCTCGGCGGTGCTAGGACAGGTCTGATGCTCAATAGCTGACAATGATGATCTTGATTGCACTGTCATCACTGACCACTTGTGCCTCTGCGTGCCGCCAATCGGATGTTCATAACGATGGTCAGTCCTCATTCCCAGAATGCTCCGCGCGGAAGTGTCGGTGCTCCTCGCCATACTGCGGAATATGGCGACTTCCGACTTCGACTTCCTGATCGGCTCATGGCAGGTCGAGCACGAGAAGCTCCTCGATCCGTTCGGCCCGGCCGACGGCCCCCGCGTCCGCTTCCGCTCCGAGGCCACCGTCTGGCCGATCCTCGACGGGCTCGGCACAGCCGACGAGACTCGCGGCACGCTGCCAGACGGCTCAGCCTTCGTCGGCTTCAGCCTGCGGTTGTACGAGCCTCACAGTAATGAGTGGCAGATCTGGTGGGCCTCCAAGGCGCGGCCCGGCGTGCTCGATGACCCCGTGCGAGGCTCGTTCGCCGGCGAGGAGGGCGTTTTCGTTGGGCCGGCCGAGTACGCGGGCCGTGAGTTCTTGGCCCGCTTCCGATGGCTCGATACCGCTGGGCCGCATCCGGTCTGGGAGCAGGACTTCTCCCTGGACGGAGGCCGGTCCTGGGGTCCGGTGAACTGGCGCATGGTCCACACCCGGACGCGTAGCGCATGACAGCGTGAGGTAGCGATCCGCTTCCCGGCGATGGGTGGCTGCGCTCATGGTCAATCGTTGAGCTCGGCGCTGGGCCGAGCTACCTGGAGATCAACCCGGGAAGATAACGGACGGCCGGCGGCATGCGGTCGATCTCGCATTGGGTGTACAAGGCACTCGCCCAGCGTGCGGGGCGCGCGTTACCGGGGGCTGGCGGAGAACGTGGCTCACGACTCGAACCAGTACGCAAGCACGTCCTTCGCCGCCCAACCGGTCGCGGTGTCGGCTGCCGGTACAGCGTGGAACGTCGCGAAGCCGCGCAACCCCACGAGTCCGCCGGTACCGGACCCCGCGACGACCTCCCAGCGGCCGTGCACGACGCTCGCCTCGTCGGTGTGGCCGGACGCGGTGAGCGCGAACGATCCGGAACGGCCGCCCAGAGTGCCGGCGAACCGCTCGACGCAGGTGAACGTCGCCGTGCCGTCTGGACGGACCACCCGCAGGTGCCGGGCAGCCGCGTCACCGTTGAGGCCGCCGCTAAAGCGTTCCTCGAGCGTGGTCTCGACCAGCTCGATGCCGCTGCCGTCGGCCGGGCTGACGACGTCCTGCTGGTAGCTCAGTATGGCGACGTCGCTGACGCTCACGGTGTGCTGCCTCGGTCTCGGGTCGGCGCTCATACCTTCGCCTCCATGGTGAGTAGCTCGCGGAGCGTTGCGGCCGTGGCCGCGGGCTCGGTGACGTACGGCATGTGGCCGCCTGGGATCGCCGTCAGCTCGATACCGAGCTCGTCGGCAAGCCAGCGGGTCGCCCGGCGCGGCGGCGACTGCGGGTCCTCGGCCGCGGCGAGGCATTGGACGGGGACGGCAGCGCGGGCCAGAATGCGCCGGAGGTCGTCCCTCGTGGGCATTGACCTGAGCAATGCAGGGACTTCGATGCCGAAGAACAGCTCGGCGTTCGCGGCCATCCGTTCGCGCAGGTCCGTGGGAATCAGGTCGTACATCCCACCGAGAGCTGTACTCACGTGCCGTTCGAACGCCTCGCGGTGCGGATCGAGGAACGGTGACGCCGCGAGCACTCACGGTCGCCGGACCGTCGTATCGCTCACCAGTCTTCCCAGGTCAGAGCCCGTTCCGGGCACGGCAAACCGGGCTCGAGATCATATCAGGCTGCTTATTCCGTCGCCGAAGAGCTTGGCCGCGATGACCAGGCACAGGACGGTCATGATGGCGGCGTTGTAGGCGCTCATCCAGTTCTTCAGCCCGGCCAGCAGCTTCTCCGACCGCTCACCCAGGCCGAAGTAGAGGGCTACCGGTGTGCCGACGCCCAGGGTGGCGATGAGCGCGAAGATCAGGTAGGCGATGGCCTGCTGCGCGCCGCGGATCCCGGTCTGCGCGATCGCGGCGCCGCCACCGACCGCGAGCAGCAGGTTCTTAGGGTTAGCACCGGACAAGACGGCGGCCAGGCCGGCCGCTGCGGCCGGGGTGGTCTTGTCGATAGTGGCCATCCACCTGGGCACGCGTGGCTGCTCGTCACTGCGGGGCCGGGAGCGGAACTGGCGCACCGCGACCAGCAGCACCAGCACGCCCAGAGCGATCTTCACCCAGCTCACCCAAGTCGCCGGGGACCCGGACTTGCTGGCGCTGCCTGCCCCGGCCAGGGCCAGGACGATGGCCCCGGCAATCCCGAGCCCGGTCAGCCAGCCGAGCGCGAAGGCGGGGCCGTTGATCCGGGCCTTGCGGCTGGTGAGCATCAGCACCACCGCGATGATCGGGATGGGGCTGAGCGCGATCCCGACCGCTAGCGGCAGCGATCCTCCGATGGCCTTGCCCATCATGCCTTTCCGGTGCGCTTTCCCGTGTCTATGCTCACGGCGTGACAATAGGGAACGCAGGATCTGGCTGGTCAGTGAGCCCGGTGATGGTGGTAAAGATTGCCGGGTCGCCGTCGAACTGCACGCCATTGGTCCCCGCGCCGCCGAGCATGGTGAGCAACTGCGGACGGGTGAGCGTGACGGTCAGGTCAGCGGGTTCGGTCCGGCTGGTCAGATGGTGGGTCAGGGCACCATTGCTCAGTTCCATCCGGTAGTTCTCCGCAGTGTCGGTGAAGTGCCAGCGGATCGACGCCGTGGTGTCCCAGGCTCGTTTGCCGTCGATGCGGATGGCCAGGCTGTCGAACAGCTGGGTGATGGTCAGCGCAGCGATCATTCCCGCCGAACTGACCTTGTTGTCCGCGATGCTGCCGCGCAGTTCCTGGGCCCCGGTGAGGTAGTTGTTGCGCCAGGTGGCGCATTCGCAGCCGTGACCCAGCCGGGTGAACACCTCGGCGAGCAGAGTCTTGGCGGCCTGGCTGGAGGGGTCGGCGAACGCGGCGTGGCTGGCCAGTTCGGCGGCGAACCGAAGATCGCCCGCATCGGCGAACTCCCGGGCGCTGGCGATGGTGGCGTCGAGGCCGCCGATGGCCTGCACGTACCGGGTGGCGGCGGCCTCGGGCGGGTGCTGCCACAGGTGGGCGGGGTTGCCGTCATACCAGCCCAGGTATCGCTGGTAGATCGCCTTGACGTTGTGGCTGACCGACCCGTAATAGCCGTGGGTATGCCAGGCCTGCTCGAGCGCGGGCGGCAT
>JAIRTY010000778.1 GCA_031254715.1 Nocardiopsaceae bacterium
CGGATCGGGGCGGACCTGCACCCGGCGGCCCTGGGCATGGGTCACCGCGCCGTCGTGCGAGAGGACACTGAAGCGGTAGGCAAGGCTGGTGGTGCCGAGGTGATCGAGCCAGAACCGCACCTGCACGGCGCCGGCCCTGGTGATCGGCAGGTGATAGGTGGCCGTGAACTCCTTGACCGCGAACACCACCTCGGCGAACCGGGGCTGACCGGGGTCATACGGCCACCCCGCCCGGGCCCAGTAGGCGGCCAGCGCCCGTTCCAGCAGCGTGACGTACTTCCCGTTATGCACCACGCCCATCGCATCCAGGTCATCGAAGTACACCATCACCGTCTCGGTAGGCATCCCCTTGCTCCTTCCTCACGGCCGCCGGGCTAGGTGCGGTGGCCGGGTCGGTCATCAGCTGGCTGGCCAGGTAGCAGAGCAGGCCACGCCGCTGTCCTGGATGGGTTAAGGCAGGGCCTGGCCGAGGTCGGCGCGCTTTACCCGGATCGCCGCGATCGTGATGAGCAGGGCGAGCAGCATGATCGCGGCGGTGACCAGGTAGGCGCGGGAGAAGCCGGTGGCCAGGGCGTGGTGGTAAATGGCTGTGAGCGCTGCCTGACTGGGCCGCGCCGGACGGCCAGCCCGGGTGGCTGCTGCCGCGGGATGCGCAGTCTGGGCGTGGATGCTGTTGGCGACGACGGTCCAGGCGACGGTTCCGAGCACGGCCAACCCGATCGAACCGCCGACCTGCTGGCCGGTGTTGCGCAGGCTGGCCGCGGCTCCCGAATCCTCGTTCCGGATCCGGGACATCGCGACGAGCGTGAGCGGTACGAACAGCTGGCCGAGGCCAACACCTATGAGCAGCGTCGGGCCTAGCACCGCGGTGGCATAGCCGCTGTGCTCGCTGATGCCCGATAGCCAGTACAGGCCCCCGGCGACGGCCGCGGCACCGGCCAGCAGCAGCGGCCGGGCGCCGATCCGGGCCACGAGCCGGGCAGCAGCGCCGGATGAAACCATGATCGCTGCGGTCAGCGGCAGGTAGCACAGGCCGACTTTCAACGCCGAATACCCCCAGACGAGCTGCATGAACACGGTAAGGAAGAAAAACGTGGCGAAGAAGGCGGTGCCGACGCACAGCAGGATCAGGTTCGCGCCGGTCCGGTTGCGGTCGCGCAGCAACTGCAGAGGCAGCAGCGGGCGCTCGCTGCGGGTCTCGACGGCTGCGAACGTGATCAGCAAGATCACCGACGCCACCAGCGAGACGACAACCTGGGTGTCCGCCCAGTGTGACGTCCCGTCCGGGCGGGTGGCCGCCTGTGACAGCCCGTAGACAAGAGCAGCGACCCCGCTGGTGCCGGTGATCGCACCCGGCAGGTCAAAGCGGCTCCGCGTGCGGGCGGATTCGCGCAGCACCCGCGGCGCGGCCAGGGCCGCGGCCAGCCCGATCGGCACGTTGACGAACAACACCCACCGCCACGAGGCGTAAGTGGTCAGCAGGCCCCCAGCGAGCAGGCCGATCGCCCCGCCGGCGACGCTCATCGCGGCATAGACACCCATCGCCCGGTTGCGGGGCTTGCCTTCCGCGAAGGTTGTGGTGACCAGCGCCAGCGCGGTCGGCGCGGTGAGGGCACCGCCGACTCCCTGCATCGCCCGGGCCGCCAGCAGCCACGCCTGGGAACTGGCGAACCCGCCGGCCAGTGATGCCGCGGAAAACACCAGCAGCCCGGCAATGAACACCCTGCGGCGGCCAAGCAGGTCCCCAGCCCGGCCACCGAGCAGCATCAGCCCGCCGAAGGCCAGTGCATAGGCGTTGACCACCCACTCCAGGCCGGACCCGGAAAAGCCCACAGCACGCTGGATGTTTGGCAGCGCAACGTTGACGACGGTCGCGTCCAGCATGACCATCAGCTGTGCGGTGGCGATGACGACAAGGGCCAAACCGAGCCGGGGGCCGTCGGAACCAGTTGCGGCGCTCGGCGCCGGCTTCCGCCTCCCAGTGGGCCGTGCTTGGGACACAAGGGGTTTCCGAGCGGGATTCATCGCGATTTCTGTGCCGCCCGGGCTCCACACTGCCGCCCCGGTGGTCCCGGTCCCAGTCACCGCGGCTGCGTTCGTGAGCTCGCCACGACCCGCCGCGAGCGAAGTCCTAGCCGGCCCCGTCTTGCTCCCCGGGCGGGCCCTCACCAGCCTCTCTGCGTCAAGGGCCAGATCCCGCGGCCTGTCACTACGCGGCCGGTGCCGTGCCTTCCGGTTGAGCATCACGCCTCCGTTACTTAATCATGACTAAGTTAGTTCAACTTAGTTCGGACTAAGATAAGTGTCAAGTGCGGCTGCCATGCCGGGCATGACCCTTCGGGCCAGGTGCCGACGCCCGGAGCAGACGGCTGACCGCTGCGCGAAACCGCCCGAGCATGCCGCTGCACGGTCAGCTACTGTCCGCGAAGAGTGACCCGAGGTGGCCGCGAAGATCGGGTGAGCGCCCGGTGATGAGCATGGCCGCGTCGTCCGCCTTGATCCGGCCCGCCGCATCGTCCTCGGCCGCGGGCATGAGGCTGAATGCGGGCTATTGGCGCTAAGCCTCGTGGCGCTCTTTGCGCACGGTCGGCGTGGGTGGGGGCAGGACGAGTGCTTGGAGCGCGAGTTCGGCGACGCTGGGCTCGAGGCGGTCACGGTGCGGCATCGCTACGGCGCGGAGGGGGCGGGCGGACATGACCGACAGAAGCAGCCACGCGGCGGCCTCAGGGTCGGCCTCGGGGCGAAGGCTTCCCTCGGCCTGGCCGCTTCGCAGCAGGTCAGCGAGATGACCGGCGAGTGCGCGGGCCGCACGCCGAGCCGGTTCGACGAGGTCGGGGTCGGGGTCGGCGGCCAGGGTGGCCGCGTTGGCGAAGAGCACATGGTGTGATCGGTGCCCGTGTGACCGGCTGCCGGGGTGTGGCGGGCTGAGCACGTGGGCCAGTAGTTCCGGCGCTGAGCCGTGCTGCTCGGTGAGTTCCTCCAGTTCCGCACGGATGCGGCTAACCATGCGGTCGAGCACAGCGGTGTACAGGGCGGCCTTGGAGCCAAAGTTCTGAAAGATCACCGGCTCGGTCACCCCGATCCTGGCCGCCACGTCGGATACCTTCGCAGCCCGGTACCCTGCCGCGGCAAACACCTCGGTGGCCGCGTCCAGGATCGACTCCCGCCGCTGCCCGGCGGTAAGGCGCGTGCGCCTGGCCAGTGGTGTCTTGTCTGCGCCGCGCATGTAGCCTCCTTGACCAAACTTAGCCCATACTAAGTTCACGGGTAACTCAGCGGCTACTGATGCGAAGATCAGAGCATCAGGCGGTGGCGGTACTGACGCTGCCCCAGCTTGAGCCGTACCCCGCGGTTAGCGCCGCGCTCACCCGCAGGTCACCTCACCGCGGGGCGAATGACACTACCTCCCACCCGTATGCGGACGGACGCTGAGAGTAGCGGCCCGGGCAGGCCGGACCCGGAGGAGATGATCGATGATGTTCTGGAACGGCGGCGGCTGGGCGTTCTGGCAGGTCGGGCTGATGTAGGTGGCCGGAGTCCGGCCGGCGCGGGGAGCAGCCGCTGACCGCCAGCGCCGGTCGTCGAGAATATACCGTACCGGGGTATGCTATACAGGAGTGCATAGGGCTGGCGGGAGGTTCTCTGCGCTGGCCGTCATGGCTCCTTTCACCGGGCCGGTAGCTGGGGGTTGGCGATGACGCAGCAGGCTGAGGGGCGCAGTACCGCGGTGCTGGATGTGCGGGGGATGCGGCGGGCTTCGGAGCAGAACGTGGTCGCGGCGGTGCTGGGGCGCCGGCCGGGGGTGGTGGAGGTTGATGTCAACCCGGTGGCTCAGACGGCAACGGTGGTGTTCGATCCTGGCCGGACCTCGCTGGCGGAGTTGCGCCGGTGGGTGACCGAGTGCGGCTATCACTGCGCGGGCCAGTCGGTGCCTGCCCACGTGTGTGATCCGATGACAGAACCGGATCCGCCGCCAGCTGCCGCTGGTGCGGTTGCTGCCGCCCCGGGAGCCGCCCGGCCCGCGGCGGCGCATGCCGGGCACAGTGAGATGTCGGTGGCCGGGATGGCCGCTGACATGCGCAACCGGTTCGTCGTGGCGGCGGTGTTCGCGGCCGGGGTGCTGGTGTGGTCGCCGATCGGCACCGAGGTGCTGGGCCTTCGGGTGCCGGTTCCGTTCGGGCTGCGGGTGGATGTGTGGGAGCTGCTGCTGAGCCTGCCGGTGATCTTCTACTCGTCATGGATCTTCTTCGCCGGCGCGTACCGGGCGCTGCGGGCAGCCACGCTGGACATGATGGTGCTGGTCGCGGTGGCGGTCGGGACGGGCTGGCTGTATTCGCTGGCTGTCACCCTCACCGGCGGCGGGGACGTGTTCTACGAGGCGGCCACCGTGCTGGCGGCGTTCGTGCTGTTGGGGCACTGGTTTGAGATGCGCGCCCGCGGCGGCGCCAACGACGCGGTCCGCGCGCTGCTGGACCTGGCGCCTCCCATGGCGGTGGTCATCCGCGGCGGCCAGGAGACCGAGATTCCCACGGCCGAGGTGGCCGAGGGAGACCTGCTGCTGGTCCGTCCCGGCGCCAAGATCGCCGTCGACGGTGTTGTGGAGGAAGGCGAGTCCGAGGCCGACGAGTCGATGGTCACCGGCGAGAGCCTGCCCGTCCACAAGGGCCCGGGGTCGCCGGTGACCGGGGCCACCATCAACACGAATGGCCTGCTGCGGGTGCGGGCCACCAAGGTCGGCGCCGACACCGCGCTGGCGCAGATCGTGAAACTGGTGCAGGAGGCCCAGAACTCCAAGGCACCCGGGCAGCGGCTGGCCGACCGGGCAGCGTTCTGGCTGGTGCTGGTGGCACTGGTCGGCGGCCTGCTGACGCTGGCGGTGTGGCTGCTGGCCAGCGACCGCCCGGCGAGCGCGGCGGTGCTGTTCGCCATCACCGTGGTGGTGATCACCTGCCCGGACGCGCTGGGCCTGGCGACCCCCACCGCGATCATGGTCGGCACCGGGCTTGGGGCCAAGCGCGGCGTCTTGTTCAAGAACGCCATGGCGCTGGAAACCGCGGCCCGCATCCAGGCCGTGGTCATGGACAAGACTGGCACCCTCACCAAGGGCGAGCCCGAGGTCACCGACGTCATCACCGCTGACGGGTTCACCGAGGACGAGCTGCTGCGGCTCGCTGCCGCGGTGGAACACGACTCCGAGCACCCGCTCGCCCAGGCCATCGTCGCCCGCGCCAGCGTCCGCGGGGTGAACACCGGGGCCGCGACCGGGTTCGAGAGTGTCCCCGGCCACGGCGCCGTCGCGCAGGTAGGCGGCCACCGGGTTGCGGTCGGCAACCGCCGGCTCATGCAAGCCCGGGGCGTCGGGCTGGACGGGCTGGCTGCTCGCCGTGACGAGCTCGCCGCGGGCGGCCGCACTGCGGTGATCGTGGCCGTTGACGGGCGGGCCGCCGGGCTGGTCGGGATCGCTGACGCTGTCAGGGACACCAGTGCCGCGGCCGTCGCCGCGCTGCACGATGCTGGTGTGGAGGTGGTCATGCTCACCGGCGACAACCAGGCCACAGCCGCCCGCATCGCCGCCCGGCTCGGCATCGGCACCGTGATCGCCGAGGTGCTGCCCGGCGACAAG
>JAIRTY010000780.1 GCA_031254715.1 Nocardiopsaceae bacterium
CGCCCGGCGGGCCAGCCCGTAGTCCACCACGCAGCGCGGTGCCCCCGGGGAGTCACTCACCCGGGGAAGCGCCGATCGCCTCGTCGTCATCCCCGACAGCGTACGACGCTTCCGGCGTCCCGCCGAGGGCTTCTTTCCCACAACCCGGACAGTTAGCCACATACGGGGGCAGGACCGGTGTAACCGGAACTTGCGCAATGCCTCGCAGCGACCTATCTTGACGATGTATCGGTTCGATACATCGCTTCGGTACATCCGGCGCGCAACGCTATCAACGCGCTGGCAGCGGCAGGTCTCGGGAGGTACGGGCATCGTGGGCGGACACCGGTCCGGAGTGCTTGAGCTCGCCGTGCTCGGCCTGCTCCACGAGACCCCGATGCACGGCTATGAGCTGCGCAAGCGGCTCAACGCCCTGCTCGGCGCCTTCCGCGCCTTCGGGTACGGCTCGCTGTATCCCTGCCTGAAGGAACTGCTGGCCCAGGGCCTGATCGCGGAGGAGTCCCCGCCGGGCCCGGCCGCGGGCACCGCCCCGGCCAAGCCGCTGGCCGGCCGCCGTTCGAAGATCGTCTACCGGCTGACCGCCGAGGGCAAGGAGCGGCTGCAGGACCTGCTGTCCGAGTCGGGCCCGGCGGCCTGGGAGGACGACGGCTTCGGCGTCCGGTTCGCGTTCTTCGGCCTCACCCGCGCCGACATCCGGCTCCGGATCCTGGAAGGCCGGCGTACCCGGCTGGAGGAACGGCTGGACGGGGTGCGGGCCGCGATGGCCAGGACCCGGGAGCGGCTCGACAGCTACACGCTCGAGCTGCACCGGCACGGGCTGGAGTCGGTGGAGCGCGAGGTGCGCTGGCTGAACGAGCTGATCGCGTCGGAACGCGAGTCGGGGCAGGACCCGGCCGGCCCCCGGCCCGCGGGCGGCCCGCAGCACCAGCACGACCCCCAGCAGGACCACATCACTGAGGAATAACAGACCGGCAGGCAAGGTCCGCTCGATCAGGCAGGCACGGCCAGCCGCTAGGCGCCCGGCACCCGCAGCCGGGCGGAGAGATAGGAGCAGAACCAATGGGTTCGGTACGGGTTGCGATCGTGGGCATCGGGAACTGCGCAAGTTCCCTGGTCCAGGGCGTGGAGTACTACAAGGACGCGGACCCCACGACCCGGGTCCCCGGCCTGATGCACGTGAAGTTCGGCCCGTACCACGTGGGTGACCTGGAGTTCGTCGCCGCTTTCGACGTGGACGCCAAGAAGGTTGGCCGGGACCTGGCCGAGGCGATCCAGGCCAGCGAGAACAACACCATCAAGATCTGCGACGTGCCGCCGGTCGGCGTCACGGTGCAGCGCGGCCCGACCCTGGACGGCCTCGGTGAGTACTACCAGGAGCTGATCACCGAGTCGGACGAGCCGCAGGCCGACGTCGCCGCCGTGCTCCGCGAGACCGGTGCCGACGTGCTGGTCTCCTACCTGCCGGTCGGCTCCGAGCAGGCCGACCGCTACTACGCGCAGTGCGCGCTGGACGCCGGCGTCGCCTTTGTCAACGCGCTGCCGGTGTTCATCGCGTCCGACCCGGTGTGGGCGCGCAAGTTCACCGAGGCGGGCGTGCCGATCATCGGCGACGACATCAAGTCGCAGGTGGGCGCCACCATCACGCACCGGGTGCTGGCCCGGCTGTTCGAGGACCGCGGGGTCGAGCTGCTGCGCACCTACCAGCTCAACGGCGGCGGCAACATGGACTTCATGAACATGCTGGAGCGCAGCAGGCTCCAGTCCAAGAAGATCTCCAAGACCCGCTCGGTCACCTCCCAGATCCCGCACGAGATGGAGAAGGCGGACGTGCACATCGGCCCGGCCGACCACGTGCCGTGGCTGAACGACCGGAAGCTGGCTTTCGTCCGGCTCGAGGGGCGCGCGTTCGGGGATGTGCCGCTCAGCCTCGAGTACAAGCTGGAAGTGTGGGACTCGCCGAACTCGGCCGGGGTCATCATCGACGCGGTGCGCGCCGCCAAGATCGCCCGCGACCGCGGCATCGGCGGCCCGCTGCTATCGGCCGCGTCCTACTTCATGAAGTCGCCGCCCCAGCAGTACGGCGATGATGCGGCCAGGGACGCGGTGGAGAAGTTCATTACCGGAGCTGCGGAACGGTAGCCCCGTGGTGGTCCCGGCGGCCCTGCCGGGCCTCCAGGTGCCGGCGGAACCGCAGATAGGCTGAGGCCGTGCGAGTCCCAGGGGGCCTGTCGTCGCTGCGCACCGACCTGCGGCTGATGCTGCGCGAGCCGGACTTCCGGCGGCTGCTGACGACCAGGCTGGTGTCGCAGGCGGGGGACGGCGCTTTCACGGCCGGGATCGGCGCCTACGTGTTCTTCACCCAGAACACGTTCCCCGACCCTGGCTCGGCTGCTGCCGCGTTCGCCGTGCTCTACCTGCCGTACTCGCTGATCGGCCCGTTCGCCGGGGTGTTCATCGACCGCTGGTCCCGGCGGCAGATCCTGGCCTGGTCGGCGCTGGTCCGGGCGGCCTTCGTCGTGCTCACCGGCTGGCTGGTGTGGTCGGGGACCACCGGCGTGCCGATGTACGTCAGCGTGCTGCTGGTGCTCGGGGTGAACCGCTTCTTCCTGTCCTCGCTGTCGGCCGCGCTGCCGCACGTGGTGGCCGAGGACAGCCTGGTTACCGCGAACTCGCTGACCACGACCGCGGGGACGGTCACCAGCTTCCTTGGCGGGCTGATCGGCCTGGCGGTGCACGTGGTGTCCGGCGGCGGCCGGGGCAACTCGGCGCTCATCCTGCTCGCGGCCGGAGTGGCCTACCTGCTCGCCGGGACCGCGGCCGCGACCATGCACCGGGACCGGCTCGGCCCGCCCCCGCTGGCCCTGGGGCAGGCGCGGGCCAGCGTGCTGCACGAACT